>JAOZMN010000093.1 GCA_029934265.1 Bacteroidales bacterium | reverse complement strand
CAATCTTATTTGGCAAATGATAATGACAAATTACATACTTTTTGTTGTTACAATATAATAAGCCCAAGAATATTGAAATATCAGCTTGTTTTTACTCTTTTTGAAATAAAATATTGAAAATATTATCGGAAATAAACTTGATGTGATAAAATCGAGTGTAATGTTTAATGCAGATAATAATCCGGAGCTTATAAATGTACCTGTAATTGTTTTACAATATGTTATAAAATGTTTGAAAGGGGCAATTTCAATTCCTGATTTTTGACCTTTATAAACAATTTCATCGGTACTGTTTTGTACAAAATAAGAAAAATAAAAATATGAAGACAATATTAATCCTGAAATTATTACAATACCGATTCCTTTCCAAAAATCTTTTTTTAAGCGATATTTTATTAATAAAAATACGGAAAAAACAGGGAGAAATACTCCCATTATATTGGGTTTTATAAAAGTACACAATCCTGAAAAAAGCAGTATGTAAAGTAAATGTTGTTTCTTGGGTGTTTTTAAATATTTGAATGAATGCCAAAAAAGTAATAAAACAAAAGGCATTATAAAAATAGTTGTAGAATTATGCCAAGTATTTACGGGAATTTTTCCGTGCATAAATGATTTACTGAAATCGAAATAATATATTATCGGGTGCAGTATAAGAATTAAGAAAATAATTAACTTTGCTAAATTTTCATATTTGGGTGTTTTTTTTTCGATTATGTCTTCAAAAATTATTTTTTTGCTCATAAAATATTTTGCTCCTATTGCCAATGTCAATAAAAATATTGCGGCAAGCGATAGTAAATAAATATTTTTTGTAAAGCCTGAAAGTAAGTCTGCAAGTCCGAAATAAATAAAATGTACCGGTAATACATTGTCCATTATTATAAAAAGGTGTACTTGAATATCGGTACCTATATGAAAGGTTATTATAGAGGTAAATATCAGAAAACCCAAACTTGTTGCTATGATTAAAAACGGATATTTTTCTATAAATTTTTTAAGCATATTGAAATTCGGTTACGGCTTTTTTAAATGGTAAAGTTGCTAATTAATTATTATAAATTCAATTTTTCAGATACTGATTCTGTATTTTTATAAAAAGAATAGTGAGTTCGGTCTAAAAAGACCCTTAGGGTTTGATTTAACAAAAATTAACAAATCTAAATATTTAATTTACAGTATTTTACTTAAAACCCTAAGAGTCTGATTGCGAAGAAATATACTTTTTAGACCGGACTCAAAAGTCTAAATTAAATGCTATTTTTGGAAAAACAAATATTTTTTGCGTTTTTTGTAAGAAAAACAGGTGGAAATATGCAAAATAATAATTTAATTTCGGTAATAATTCCTTGCTATAATGCCGAAAAATATATTTCGGATTGTATAGAATCTGTTTTAAATCAAACGTATAAAGAATTTGAAATAATTTTTGTCAATAATAATTCTACCGATAATTCTACCAAAATAATTCAAAAATACATTCAAAAATATCCGAGTATAATTAGTTTATTTGAGGAAAAACGTAAAGGAGCTTCGATAGCGAGAAATACCGGTCTGAAAAAATCAAAAGGAAATTATATTCAATTTTTAGATGCAGATGATATTATCGACAAAAATAAATTTAAAAAACAGTTAGAAAAATTTAAGCAAACTGATGCCGATGTTGTAGTTTCGGACAGGATTATTAAAAATGAAACATTAAAAGAAGAAATTGAAAGAATTACATTTGAAGAGCTTGATAAAGATGTTTTAGAAGTTGCGATTACAAAAATAATAATAACAGGAAATCCGCTTTATAAAAGAGAAATTGTTAAAAAAATACAAGGCTACAATGAAAATTTAAGTTCTGCACAAGATTGGGATTTCCATATCAGATTAGTTTTGGCAGATGCAAAATTTGTATATCTGTCGGGTTTTTATTTTATTTCGAGACAGGTGAGTAATTCGCTTTCTTCTGATTGGATAAAAGTCAGTAATCAAGGGTATTATGTCATAAAAGAAAACAGATTTAAAATTATAAAAGCAAAAAACGTAACAAATAAATCTTTATATCGGATACATACTATTTTATATTTATCGGCAGTAAATGCTTCTAATACTAAAGAACAAAAAATATATATTAAAGAAATTAATAAATGGTTAAGGTATAAAAATATTTCTAATTTGCAGGGTATCAAAAAAAAAATTGTTAAAATATTAGGTTATAGAGTTCTTTGCAAAATAGAAAGAATACGAAAAAAATGAAATTTTTAAAAATGATTAGGTATCCATATAAAAATGGAATAATTTTGCCTTTCAAAATATACAATAAAGTATATATAAAAATCAAAACGACTGATTTAAAACTTGGAAGTAGGTTGGTTTTTGGTAATAGTAAAGAAAAAGCTGTTATTTCTGTAAATCCGATAAATTTATTTTTCGGATATAATACAAATGTAAGCTTTGGAAAATCTGTAAGCTTAGGTCCCGGTACAAATATCATAATAAAAGAAAACGCATTTTTTTCAATTGGAGATAATACTTATATTACTTCTGATACTCATATTGAAGCTGTTAATAGTATTACAATAGGTGAAAATTGTGCAATAAGTTGGGGAGTTACAATTATTGATGATGATCATCATCAATTAATGTATTTCGGTAAAAAAGTTAAAGAAAATATTGTAAAAATCGGAGATAAGGTTTGGATAGGCTGTAATGTTACAATATTAAAAGGAACTGTTATTGATAACAATTCTGTAATTGCAGCCGGAAGTGTTGTTTCTGGAATATACCCTGAAAATTCATTAATAGCAGGAAACCCTGCAAAGGTTATTAAAAAAGAAATATCATGGGAGTGAAACAAACAATAATTAGAGTATTGTTATTATTACTTGTTGTACTGATACCTACCTTTATATATACTTTATTTTATATATATAATATAGGTTCGGATATTCAACCACATACGAGTTTTATGGTTAAACGAAATGTTCCGGCTAATTTTCTTTATTACTACTCGGTTATAATTTTTTCCGGTTTCAGTAAGAATTATGAATTACTTTTTAAGATTTCATTAGTAGTATTAATATTATCAGTAGTTTTTAAATATTTGGTGTCTTTCAAAATTGCTGAATTGTGTTTTTATAATACGGAAAAATTAAAAAAACATTCCACTTTAATAAGATTTATTTTACTACTTTCTTTAATTGCCGGAAGTATTAACGGTTTTGATTTATGGAGTTTAACCATAAATCTTTGGTATAATTCGACCACTATTTTTGTGATGCCATTTGTTGTATTACTTTTTTACAATTCATATAAATATATACTTCTTTCGTCTAAAAAAAATCTTATATTGATACTTGTTTTTTCTATTATTGCGATTTTAATTAAACCAAATTTTGTTTTTACTGTTATACCGATATTTATGCTTTTTGTATTCATAAAATACAAATTTTCAAATGTTTTTTGGAGAGCATTTGGCGTTTCATCATTAATTTTATTAATTTTATTTTTATCATATTTGGGACTATTTGTATTTGAAAAAGATATTAGTAATTCTATGGAACGAGGAATTGGTATTGGTTTCTTTAAAGTATGGAGGTATAGCAGAGAAAATATTATTTTAGATTTGTTCGCAGGTATAGCATTTCCATTACTCTTGATTATATTATATTTCAAAACCTTAAAAACAAATTTGCTATTAAAATATACATGGAGTGTTTTCGGTTTGGCTATGCTTGTTTATATAACTTTTTATGAAAAAACAGATTTGGGGGCAGGTAATTTTATATGGCAAGTAGTAATGTCAAACTATATATTATTTACCGTTTCAGGATTACTGTTTTTAGAATTATTAATTAATAAGTATGAAGATATAAAAATTAAATTATCAGTAAAATATTATTATTCATATTTTAAAAATAAGAAATTAATATATAAGGATTTTATCATAATGTCGGTTTTTATATTGCACATATTAGGTGGTTTGTTATACATTTATTTATACTATGCTCAAAAAATATTTCAATAAAAAGTTAGGGATATATTCGATATTACTAACGACTGTATTTTCGGTTTATGCTGTTATTATTTATAAAGTTTTAGGCAATTCATTCCCTTTTTATAATGACTCTATGAGTTATTATTACGAAGCCTATAAATTATATAAATATAATTCTCTCGAAGCTTTTTTTACTTTGGACGGTAAAGTTTCAGAGTGGGGTAATTTTGCATATCATGGATTTGCATACTCACTCCTATATGGAGGAATTGCAAAAGTAATAGGCTGGCAAATAGGAACAATTCAAGTAATGAATATTTTATATACTATTTCTGTTCCATGTATTTTTATATTTCAGAAAATTGAGCTTAAAAAGAAATTGATTTTTTCAATACTTTCACTTACAACAGTTGTTTCTTCTATGTTCTTTTTTACATATATGCAGGATAGCATACATCTTCTTTTCTCAATAATAATTACATTATTAATATACAAAGTATCAAAAAACAACAGAAATTATATATTACTAATAATTTTCATACTTCTTGCTACTGTATTTAGAGCAAATTGGATAATATGGCTTTTTGCATTAGTTCCTTTTTTCCCTACTTAAAAAAAGAAATTTGTATTATTTGCACTATTCCTTCTTTTGGCAATAGTAGCTTCTTTTATGTTAATGTCAAAAACAGGAGCACCCTATCCGGCAAATATTCTAACAAAATTATTTGCACTGTATAATGCCGGAGAGTACTATCTTACAATTAGAACATTTTTAGTACATATTTATGTAAATATAGTTCAATACTTTTTCACTTATAAAAGTAGAGAGTTTCCTTTTTATTTTTATAAAATAACACTTTTTTTATTAATGTTGTTAGTTTTATATCGTTCCTATAAAACAAGAGACAAGTTTACAATGAGCGTAGCAATAGTTTCGTGGTTATCATTTATTGCACTTTTTACTTTATACGATGCGTATGCTTTTAGAGAACACAGAACTTTTGCAAATATTTATGTAATGCTGATATTTTGGCTTGTAGTTTCAGAAAAAGAAAAAATAATTATTACAAGTTTAATAGCAATACATATTATTTTATTTAGTTTGTCAATTCCAAAAATAATTAACGGTAGCAGGAATAATATTAAAGCTAAAGATAAGTATGAAGAGCTTTATAGTAAAAATATTTTTACATCTATAAGGAAATTAGAGGGAGAGAAACGTATTAATATAAAACTTCCAAAAACCGGTTTTTACGGACATGGTGATATTAAATTTACTTTATTACCTTTGTACACCGACAAGGGAATACCGATAATGTATGCTTATGAAGGAGATTTTGAATATCAATATTTACTTAGCTATGAAAAAATAAATGATGCTATGATTTTAGAAGAAAAATGATTTTTTTTATGTGTATAAAAAACACAGATGAAAACATGAAACAAATTAAGAAAGAACCAAATAATGTTTATACTTGGAATAATAAATAAAATACCAGTAGAAAAATTAGAAGATAAAAGATATAGTTTTAAATCATTTATATATGTATTGGCAATCTGTACTTTTGAAATGTTTTTACTATATACACTACTTCCTATATTGTTTGAAGAAAACGATGATGTAGGTATGATGAATATTGTATCCGGAGCGTACAATAATAGACCTTCTGAATATATGCTTTTTTCAAATATTTTGATAGGAAAACTATTAAAATACTTATTTACTATAATACCAACAATAAACTGGTACACATGGTATTTAATAGTAAGCATACTTATTAGCTATACTGGAATACAATATAGTTTTAATAAAATTAAAGCTAAGCCAATTATAAAAATTATTAGACATTTTTTAATATTAAGCATATTATTATTTTCTTTAATAGCATTACAATTTACCAGGGTTGCAGCTATTGCTCTAACAGCAGGTATGTTATTATTATTTACTTCAAATAAAAAAGAATACATACAAATTGGTTTTGGAATATTACTAATTATCTTAGGGACAATGATACGTAAAGAGGTTCTTTATATGTACATTCTTCTTTCGCTACCTTTTATTATTTATTTTGCAATAAATAATAAAACATTTAAAATAATTAATATTATAATAGCTATATTATTGTCTTTTACTGTAATATGGCATGATAATCTTTCATACGAACAAAATACAGAGCTAAATGAATATAGAGAATTTAACAAGCTAAGGGCTAAAATAACTACAATAGACCATCACAGTTTTAATTATATAAATAAAAAACAAATTACAGAAAGTATAGGTTGGACAAAAAATGACTTTTATCTCGCTACAATATTCAACTTAGATATAGGACACCCTAAATTCACAAAAAAAAATTTGAAAATAATAACAGCAAATAATGAAACTTTTTTTGATAAAACACTATCTATAAATATAATAAAACAATTAAAACCTACTTTATCTCGTTTTTTTGAATTTTTAAATAAAAAATATATTTATATTTATTACTGCTTTATTTTTCTTTTATTTTTTTCAAAAAAAATAAAAGAGCTTGTAATATTATTTATATATTTACTATATGTATTTTTAATATCATTTATTTTATTTTATTATTTAGATGGGAGTTTACACTACAGGGTATTATTTGGATTAACTTTCCCTGTTTTTTTACTATCTATATACTATTTCAATTTTATTTCTTTAGGTTTTTTCAAAATTAAAATACCTAATTTTATTACTGTAAATATAATAAAACCTTTACTTTTAATTATTGCAATCTTATCAGTAATTCTACCAACCATAGCTTGTTACAATGGTTCTTCGTTGCATGTATATTCACAACGAGAAAAACTAAAACAGCGAGCCGAATGGCTAAATAGACAAAATAACGAATTTTATGTATCATGGTTGGATTTTGGTAACTACAACTTATTTTCTCCACCAACAAAAATGAAAAACTTATACTCTTTAGGCTGGTATGCAGGTTCGCCAAGTAATAAAGAAATAATTAAAAACTACACAAAAAAAAAGAATCTCGGAGTATATAATATATTAGATAAAGATATAATATGGTATTTTGACAGTAGAGGTTTTAATAACTATGTGAAAGAATTTTATCTGTCAAACTATAAAAATTGTAAAATACAAGAATCAAAACACATTATTAGTACTAATGATACAATTTCAAGAATAGTTTTCTTTATTCCATCGCAGTGAAATTCTGATTATTGCAATCATAATAAAAGTAGCTTTATGTAAATCGTAGAAAGTTTAAAATCTTATAAAATAGGCTGGCTAAACAATGAGAATTTCCGAAAACAAATTAAAGTTTCTATCAAAAGAAATAAGATTTTACTTGCCTTACTGTAAATTATATCTTTTCGGTTCTCGTGTGGACGATAATAAAAGAGGAGGCGATATAGATATATTGATTTTAAGTCAGAAAAAATTAAGCTTATCCGAAAAATTAATAATAAAACGTAATTTTTATAAACAATATGGAGAACAAAAGATAGACCTTGTTAGTTTTACTTTTACAGAAAAAGCTACATTTAAAGAATTAATATTGTCTGAACCAAAAATTCAATTTTAAAATGAAAAAACAAATTTTAAAAGAAAATATAAATTTACTGCAAAAATCAATTCAAACATTACGACTTTCTTTTAATAAGTGCAACAAAATAGGAATAAAAAAAGAATATACTTTTGAAGAATTAGAATCTTTCGATTCATTAACATCGAAGTTTGCAAGAACTTCCGATATTTTTACACAAAAAGCACTAAGGTCGGTTTTTAATCTGCTACGAGAAAATTCCTCGACATTTATCGACATGGCAAATAAAGCAGAAAAATTAGATTTAATAACTAATGCCGATGATTTAATAGAAATAAGAGATATACGAAATGAAATTGCACATGAATATATTCAGGAAATAATACAAGAGTTATTTAAAAAAGTTTTAGACAAAACAGATGTTCTTTTTTCATGTGTCGAAATGACAAATGTTTATATTAATAAAAAACAACTATTAAAAAAATGGAATATTTAGACCCTAAAAATGATTTTACTTTTAAACGTATTTTTGGCGACCACCCTCATTTGTGTATGAGTTTGTTAAACAGCTTATTACCTTTGTCGGAAGAAGAGCAAATTGTAGAAATAGAATATTTGCCTGCCGAGTTGGTGCCGGATATACCTATTTTGAAAAAAACAATAGTCGATGTAAGGTGTAAAGATAAAAGAGGCAGACAGTTTATTGTTGAAATGCAAATGTACTGGACAAGAAGTTTTCAGAACAGAGTTGTATTTAATGCCTCGAAAGCTTATGTAAGGCAGTTGGATAAAGCAAAAGAATATAAACTTTTACAGCCGGTATATGCTCTTAGTTTAGTTAATGACATATTTGAACCGGATATGAAAGATGAATATTATCATTATTATAAGATAGTAAATGTACATAATCTTGAAAAAAGAATAGATGGATTAGAATTTGTTTTTGTTGAATTACCTAAATTTAAAGCGAAAAATATTACAGAAAGGAAACTGCAATATTTATGGTTAAAATTTCTAACAGAAATAGAGCACGGCGATGAAACTGTACCTGAAGAGTTGTTAGAAGATGCACTTGTAAAAGAAGCATTGGATTATTTAAAAACAAGTTCGTATTCTAAGGCTCAATTAGAATATTATGACAGGTATAGAGACAGCATATTGACAGAACGTTCTGTATATTTAGATGCTATAGAGAAAGGAACTAATAAGGGAATTAAAATTGGAATAGAGAAAGGAATAGAGAAAGGAATTGAGAAGGGAATAGAGAAAGGAATAGAGAAAGGAATTGAGAAAGGAATAAATGTAAGTATGAGAAAAGTCGCAAAAGAAATGAAGAAAAAAGGATACGATACGAATCTGATTATGGAACTTACAAACTTATCAAAAGAAATAATTGAAAAACTATGAGTTTAAAATTGTCCATAGTAATACCAACTTATAAGTGCAGCAAATCTCTGGAAGAATTACATAAGCGATTGGTCGTAACAATAGTTGCAATAACAAATAAATATGAAATTATATTTGTTAATGATGCTTCTCCGGAAAATGATTGGGAGGTAATAAAAAAAATTGCAGAAAAGGATAGTAATGTAAAAGGCTTAAATTTAAGCAGAAATTTCGGACAGCATTATGCAATAACGGCAGGATTGGAATATGTAACAGGAGGCTGGATAATTGTTATGGACGGAGATTTACAAGATGTGCCGGAAGAAATTATTAATCTATATAAGAAAGCACAAGAAGGATTTGAAATAGTATTTGCACAGCGAGTTGATAGGCAGGATAGGTTTTTAAAACGTATGTCATCTAAAATGTTTTATGCAATATTCAGCTACTTAACAGGGACAAAACAAGATAGTTCTGTTGCAAATTTCGGAATATATAAAAATAATGTCATAGAAGCAATACTGTCAATGAATGACAGCATAAAGTATTTTCCCACAATGTCTCAGTGGGTTGGATTTAATAAAACAAAGAAAAAAGTAAAACAAAGTAAACGAGGAATAGGAAAATCGTCATATTCATTAAAAAGTTTATTAAATCTT
>JAOZMN010000092.1 GCA_029934265.1 Bacteroidales bacterium | reverse complement strand
TTATTGGAACTAATGCACTTGTTGTTGCACAAGTATTTGCATCAGAAACTATTACTGAAACATTTTGTCCGGTTGTAAGTAAATTTGTAGAATAAGTATTTACTGCACCAAGCTGAACTTGACCGCCATCAACAAGAAATTCATAAGAAGTACCGCCTGTTGCGGTAAATTCAATAGTTGTTCCTGTGCAAACTGTATTTAAAGGAGCATCATTATTGAAAGTGATAACCGGTACGGGATTCACTGTTACAGTTATTTGAGAGCAAGCTGAATTTCCACAAGGATTTTCCCAACGAGCATAGTAAGTTGTAGTACTTGTCGGGGAAGCTAATATTAGAGGTGTTCCTGTTCCTGCGGAAGTTGTTCCGCAGCCGTCTGTGTACCATTCCAAAGTTGTACCGGAGCCACCTATGGCGGTTAGAGTAATATTTCCGGCATCGTCCGAACAGAAATTATTATTGCTCACTAATATTGATGTCGGCATAACCGGAAGCGGGTCGATTGTTATAGTTGCACTTCCTGTCATTGTGGAATTACAAGAGTTTGCATTTGAAGAAACGATTGTGTAAACACCGGCATCTGTTTGATTTCCAAAAGAAATAGGACTTCCGTTTCCTACTATCGGTAAACCGATATTAAAACCGTCTTTTTTAAGTTGATAGTTTACAAGATTGTCTGAATTATCAAGACCTATCGGTAAACCTGCTCCTCCGGAACAATAATTTCCGGTTCCGGTAACATTGTATGTCGCAGGAGTAATATTTACTGTAACTGTTGCTTTATCAGTAAGTTCTTGCTGACAAGCTGTATTCTCGGCAAGTATGTTGTAAACAGTTGTAACAGCCGGCGAAACAGTGAAACTAATATCACCGCCTCCACTATTTACAGTTGAAACTACTGCATCGGTGGCATCAAGCCTCAGACTGTAATCTATACCGGCAGTAGTTGCAAAAACTGTTATAGTTGCATTATCTCCGTTACAAATTTCGTCATCGCTTACGGCATTTACGGCAGAAGGGTTGTTATAAACAGTAACTGTTGAAATATCATTTAGTTCTCCTGTACAACCTGTTGCAGTTACGGTTGCAAGTACATTATATGAAGTTGTAACAACAGGATTTACAGTGAAGTCAATCGCTCCTGCACCGCCACCGAAAAGCTGTCCTATAACTTGTGTGTCATCTGCATCATATCTTAATTGGTAATTTACACCGGCAGTTGAACTTGCTAATGTGATTGTTCCATTATCGCCGTTGCAAATATCAGCATCAGACAAAGCTATTGCAGGATTAAGCAAGTTATCTACAAGAACAGTTGATTTATCGATTAATTCAATAGAACAACCTGTTGCGGTTTCTGTTGCAAGTACATTATATACTGTTGTTGATGTTGGATTTACATTAAAAGTAATATCTCCGGGTCCGGCTACGGTAGCACCTACCGGTACATCACCTACATCTAATCTTAAAAGATATTCATAATTTACCACAGAATTAAATAATGTAATATCTGTATTTGTTCCATCGCAAATATTTCTGTCATCAACACTTAAACTATTGTCAGGTAAAGGATTTATGACAACAGTAACTTGTTGGCAAACAGATGCTCCACAAGAGTTTTCCCAACGAGCATAATATGTAGTCGTTAAAACCGGAGACGGTAGTATAAGCGGATTACCGCTACCAATACTGCTTGTTCCGCAAGCTACATCGTACCATTCCAAAGTCGTGCCCGAACCTCCTGTTGCTGTTAATGTGATATTTCCGGCATCGTCGGCACATAAATTTGTTCTGTCTGTTGAAACAGAAGTCGGCGGTAAGAAGGTAGGATTTACGGTTACTGCATAATTTGCAGTTGTGTTTGCACAAGAAGTTGCAATTACAGTTTCGGTAACAGAAACTGTTCCCGGACCGGCAGTATTCCAAGTAACAGTTATTTGATTTGTTCCGGCGCCGGCTGTTATCGTTCCGTTTGCGGAAACTGTCCAAGCATAAGAATTTGCCGGAGCATTATTAACAGTTGTATAAGTTATTCCGGCTGCTCCTTCGCAAACATCATTATTTCCCGCAATAGCGGGATCAGGTACCGGATTTACGGTAATTGTTTCGGTATCTGTTCCTGTACAACCACCTCCATCTGTTACGCTGTAAGTTATTGTATGTGTTCCGATACCGGCAATAGTCGGGTCGAATTGAGTTCCTGCTGTAATTACTCCCATTCCGCTATATGTTCCGGTTGTAGGATTTTGTCCTTCTACGAAAGTATAAATTCCTCCATCAAGACAAATATCCGGTATAGGAAGCATATTTGGTGTTGGTAAAGGGTCTAATGTTATTAATTTATTAACAGGAAGTCCTATACAACCGGTTGCATTTGTTTCAATAACGGAAATAGAAACCGGATTTAATCCGAAATCTACAACTATTGAATTTGTTCCTTGTCCGGCGATAAGTGTGGCATCGGCAGGGACAGTCCATGCGTAAGTAGAGCCGGCTGTGTTTGTTACCGAATAAATTTCTGCGGTTTTGCTTACGCAAACGGGCGAATTTCCTGTTATTGCGGAAGTTGCCGGAATTGTTCCGGCAACTGTTACAACAGCATTATCGGTAAGTTGAACAGTACAAGTTTCGGCATTTAAGGGTGTTGTTGTTACAAGAACATTATAAGTTTCTGTAGCTCCGGGAACAAAAGCGGTAAAATCAAAATCGCCGTTTGCTCCGGTAGTTATAGTTTCTATTATAGCATTTAAAGAGTTTCTTAATTGATATGTATATCCGGCAATAGCATTTTGAACTGTAATAGTTGCTGCAACGCCAGGACAATTTGAAGGGTCGGTAACAATATTATTGGGAATACTTATTATTCGTAATTCTGCAGGATTTGAATTAGCGGTACAAGTAGAAACTGCATTTGTAATCACACACCTATATATATAGAAATCGAATGCAAAAGTTGCTGCTGTAATATCCAAATCTGCAGTTGTAGCTCCTGAATAGTTCCCACCATCAGTAACATTTGAGAATACTCCCGGATTACTTCCGTCATCAACTTGCCATTGGTAATTTACACCACCACCGGCATTTACACTGAAAGTTACATTCTGATTTTCGCAAATTGTTTGGTTTGAAGGGTGAACTGTAAATGCCGGTAGTGCGTTGTTTACTATAGTAACTTGGTCAGGTACTCCGCAAGCCGGAACGTGTGTTGTTGTCCATTCAAATACATAAGTTCCGGGAATAAGTCCGGTAACTGTTGAATTGTGAGAAGCCGGTGTTGTAATATTTTCACCTGCCGGACCTGAAATTTTTGTCCATAAACCTGTTCCTCCGCTGAGAGTTGCATCATTTCCGGCAAGGGTAATTGAAGTAAGATTACAATCTTCTTGGTCGGGACCTGCTTCTGCGGAAATTGAATTTGTAATTGTAACTGGGTCGGGAGAAGATGCACAAACACCATTTGATATTTCCCATTGGAAAACATAAATTCCGTTTTCTATATTTATAATAGTAGTAGGTAGGTTTGGGTTTTGAATCAGCTCTCCTGCCGGACCGCTTACTTTTGTCCATGTTCCTCCACCTACAGAAGGTGTATTTCCGTCCATTGTAACAGTATTTTGGTCGCACAGTTCTTGGAATAATCCAGCATCTGCTCCTGTCGGACTTTCGTGTACCGTTAATAAAGCGGCATTTGAATTAGTTGAGCATACAACTGTATTAGTTTGTTTTAACTGACAACGGTAATTATTTCCATTTAATGCTAACGAAGTTGGATTTATTTGTAAAGTAGAACTACCACTTACTTGTGCTGCTACTTGAGAACCTGTGTATGGTCCGATGTCGGTTAAATTAACCCAACCGCCACCGTCGTTTACTTGCCACTGAAAATCTATCGTTAATGGATTTCCTAAGGCATCTGAATAAGATGCAGCTGTAGGTGTTGCTGTGAAACTTGCACTTAAAGGTTCGCAAACTGAAATAGGTGAAGGGTGTGTTAAAACTTCAGGTAATTTATTTACGACAACTGCATCATTATCAAAGGCATTTCCTGCACATTGTAAAATATCAGTTACTTCGAGTACTACATGGAATGTTCCAGCAGAAGGGAATATGAATGATGGATTTACACCAGTTGCTGTTCCAATTTGAATTGTATGTAAGGCATCTTCATAAAATGTCCAATCGTAAACCAAAGGTAAACCAGTACCCACACCACTATCACTATTTGAACCAGAGCCGTCAAAAATAACGGTTTCGCCTGCACAAATAGGAGTTGTTGCAGGAGCAATAACTGCTGTAATTTCAGGAGTAACAATTGTTACAGTTTTTATAATTTCATCAGTACAACCAAAATCAGTTTCTGCTATCAACTTTACTTTATAATCACCGGGGTCCGGATATATTGCTCCAGGATTTTTATCTGTTGGAGTTCCAAGTATAGGATTCGTATCAGGGTCATCGTAAAAAGTCCAATTCCAAGTGTTAATGTCAGGCTGTAAAGCCGGAAGTGTAGTAAGTGGGTCTTTAATGCTTAAATCATTAAAATTGAAACTAATATCTTCACATATTTCGCCTCCTCCTAACCATGAAAAATTTGCTGTTGGGTCTCCACTGGAATAAATAGGCTGAATAGGTGTTGGGTAACGTACCAAACAAGCAGCTGCATCTTCAAGAACAAGTGCCGGATACATTATTCCTGATTTTGTATAATTATGACTAAGAGTTGTAACTCCTGCTATATCTCCACCACTTTCGACTGTTGTAATTTCACCGGCAGTAAATGTATGCACGGCAGAAGTAACTCCATCTCCAAAATCCCAATGTAGTTTTAAAACTCCATTAATACCATCAGCATCAAAATTGACAATTTCAGGATAACAAATATGGTCTTTATCATAAGTAAAAGTACCTTTAGGTCCTTCTACTGTAATAAAATTTACCATAAAATCATCAAGAGTACAGCCGGCATCACTTACAGCAGTTAAACGAACCGTATAATCTCCGGGAAAAATATATGTATTTGAAGGATTTTGTGTTGAAGCTACGTTTCCATCACCAAAATCCCAGTTAAAACTTGTAAAACCTGAATTAGGAGAAGCTATTGCTTCAAAATCTGCAACGGCAGGCGGACAAGTAAAGTTATGCGTTCCTGCTGTTACTCCGTTTACTTTTATTGTTACGTCCGGTGTTATTGTTTGGATTTGTTTTGTAATAACATCGGTACAACCGGAAATTGCAGTTACAGTTAATTCAACATCATAAATACCATCACCTGTAAATTGATAGAAAGGACTTGCTACTGTGCTTGTCGCTCCTCCATCGTCAAAATTCCAAGCATAAGTATTTGCATTTGTAGATGCGTCTGTAAAAGGTATGGGACCGGGGTCGGTTGTGCAGAATTTTGTTAATGTTGTTGTGAAATCTGCAACCGGCTTTTGTAAAATTGTAATATCTTTGGTAATAGTTGCCGGACATGCCAGCGGAATTGAGTTATCATCTGTAACAGTTAACGAAACAGTATATGTGCCGGGTCCGGAAAATTCATGTGTCGGGTGTTGTAATATACTACTGTTATTAACGCCTGAAACAGGGTCACCGAAATCCCAAGTCCAAGTTGTAATATTTGAAGTACCGGGAACCGGTATAGAAGTATCTGTGAAATTAACTATTGTTGCTTCGCATTCCGAAACCGGCATTGTAAAATTTGGAATTGGTCCGTGAATTGTAACTTGTTGAGTTGCTGTCGTATAGCTACAGCCATCTGCTTCTGTAATTGTTAAAGAAACATCGTAGGGGGTTGTTGAGGGAGCAAATATGTGTGATACATCTGCATTTGTATTATTTATAGTTTGATTACCGTCTCCAAAATCCCATAGCCATTCTACAATTTGTCCGTTTGTTGTAGTAGTAGAATTATCTTGAAAAACAATAGCAGTTTCATGGCATACCGGAGAGCTTTGAAGAATATTAAAAGCAGGAGTAGAAACTGTAATACTTATAGTAGTTTCCGAAAAACTTGTACATATCGGAGCTGCATCATTTACGGCTGTAACTCTTACAACATAATCGCCGGGAGCAGCATAAGTATGACTAATTCCTGAACCCTTAGGGAGTACCTGAACGGTACCATCTCCAAAGTCCCATGTATATTGTGTATTACCGTCAACAGCATCAACGGCAGTTATGTTACTGAAAGTCATAG
Organism: Bacteroidales bacterium; assembly: GCA_029934265.1. Classification (GTDB taxonomy): domain Bacteria; phylum Bacteroidota; class Bacteroidia; order Bacteroidales; family JAADGE01; genus JAOZMN01. The sequence goes on along the minus strand of JAOZMN010000092.1, from coordinate 3,366 downwards.
TCGGGCTTCCAACGCAACCAACTCCGCTGTTTGTTACAGTAAAACGAGAAATAGGACCGTTTAGCGCAACAGTTGCCGGAGCAACAAAAGTTGTAACACAACCATTGTTTACTGCATTTAAAGTAATTGTCATATCTCCGATTTGCTCATAAACGTGTTCTATAAAGAAAGGAGGAGTACCAATTGCTTGTGTACCACCATCGCCGAAACTCCAAAAAACGCTATCCACGTTCGGAGATGCTGCATTAAAAGTTGGAGTAAAAGTTATTCCGTTACCGGAACCGTCCAAACGGCAACCATCTCTGTCATTTACTAAGGCATCAATTATAGGTGGAGCTCCTATTACTATTGCGTTTGCAACGGTAACTTCAGCAGTACAACCATTTACGGTTGTAATTACCAATTTAATATCAAACTGACCTGCAGTATTAAAAACATGAATAGGGTTTGAAGAGTGGTCAGGGTCGAGAGTAACACCATCGAAATACCAATCGTAATTTGTAATTGCTTCAATAGCTGTACTTGTACTCTGAAAACCTATTGACTGAGGAGTACAACCGGAGGGAACATCTAAAATATCAAAAGAAGCAGTTGGTTCTGTTAATGGTACAGTAAAATTAGAATTTCCGACACAACCATCTGTATCTGTAACTTCAAGAGTTACATTATAACTTCCAAACTGATTATAAGTCCAGTCATCGGGTTGAATAAAACTTTCTCCACCTCCAATAATTGAGGGATCTCCGAAATTCCATTTATAAGTTGCACCTGCTGGGGTTGAATTTGGAGTGAATGTAAAAATTCTCGGAACTTGACACCAACCATTTACGGGTGATAGTGAAAAAGTTGCATCAGGTAGTGCTTTTATTGTTATTGGTTTTGTAACGGTTTCAGTACAGCCGTCTGCAAATGTTGTTTGTAGTTGAACATTATATGTACCACCTGCCGCAAAACTGTGCGAGGGGTTCTGATTTGTAGAAGAACCTCCGTCTCCGAAATTCCAAAGCCAAGAAGCAGTTCCGGCAGATGAAGCATCTGAAAAATTAACTCCTAATCCGGCACATAAAATTCCGCCGGGAAACGTGAAATTTGCAGTATTATCTGTAAGTTTTATTGCATCGACTATAGTAATGGAATCTTTACAACCATCTGAAGAGATTGCAGTCAGTTTAACAGGGTAAGTACCATAAGCATTGTAAGGATAAGGCGGGTTTTTAAGAGTTGATGTGCCAAGAACACTGACAATATCATTATCGTAAAAAGTCCATTCGTAATTTGTTATAGTTCCTGCCGGAGCCGGTGTTGATGTTATGGTAGAAGTATTGTTAAAAACTGCATTAAAAGGAATACCGCAACTTGGTAGATTTGCTACATTAAAACTTGCTGTCGGAGCGTGCTGTACTGTTATATAGTTTGTTTTAATTTCTGTGCCTGTACAGTTTACGATTCCTCCGGCTTCTGTTTCTACTGAAAGAGTTACTTGATATGTTCCGGGATTTGCATAAACGTGATTAGGATTTTGTACATTGGAAGTAAAACCATCTCCGAAATTCCATGTCCAACCGGTTTTATCGCCTACAAGATTACTTGAAACATCTGTGATGTCATTAAATTTTGCATTAAAAGGAGCACAACCTGTAACCGCATCTGCTACAAATTCGGGGGAAGCAGCTTCGTAAACAATAATTTGTTTTGTGGTTGTGAATTGATTGGAGGGGTCGCCAAAATCTATTGTTAGAGTTACGGTATATGTACCGGGAGCTCCATAAGTTGCTTCCGGTTGAAAAATTAAAGCACTTGTTCCGAGCGAACGTGTAATTCCGTTTAAGTTACCGAAATCCCATGTATAATATGTAGATGCAGGGGTTACAGGAACTCCGGCATCGGTGGTCTGGTCGGTAAATTTGTATGTTGCAATTTCACAACCATTTACGGTTATAGCCGTACTGAAATCAGGGATTGTTTGAGCATTTGCAAAAATACTTGTAAGTAATAAAACCGAAATAAACGAAATTTTTGTAATGTAGTTTTGTAAAGATTTTTTCATGATTGTTGAGTATAAGTTATTGTTTTTTTATTTTCAATAAGAAGAAATAAGATTTTTGAACTTTTTTATGAGTTCGGTATAAAAAGACCCTTATGGTTTGATTTAACAAAATTTAACAAATCTAAATATTTGATTTATAGTTTATTACTTAAAACCCTAAGGGTCTGATTTCGAGAAAATCTACTTTTTAGACTGAACTTTTTTATGTAATAAATTTATAAAAAATATATAAAGTATTTAAAATACATTATCAAGTTTGCAAAAAAAATCAAATTTTATGCAAAAAACAAATTTTTATGGTAAACAAAAAGGAGACATTTTTGTATTTGAATCCTAAATAAAAGGTGAAATTTATAAAAAATGGTGTTAATAATTTGTAAATTTTAAGTTTATTGTTTAAGGAAAAAATATCATGTTTGAGTCCTGTATAATAAATAAACTTTTTATAAGGGATTCAATATTTTTAAAAAAACAACCCACAAAGTTATGTATATTATTTTAATAAAAACAATAAAAACAATAAATTAAGGTAAGCAAAAAGTAAACACAAATTAGATTTAGTTTTTTTTAAAAGTCCTGTCAGTCAGGCACATGCTGATATGCAGCAAGTTACGTTTGTTTGTGATTTTACAAAAAGGAATAAAAAATATTTTTATCTTTTACTTGTGATATGTTTTAACGTGCAGGAGTGAAGGATTCCGGAATTTAAGTTTTATGTTGGCAGGCTGTTAAAATTAAAATCTACCGGCTTACTGAATTATTTTTTCATAAAATTCAGTATAATTTTTTTCTGCTTCAAAGTTTTCTTTCCAAAATTTTCTTACTCCTTTTCGGAATTTTGGAGTATTATATTTGGAATCGGGAAAATTATTGATAATTTTTGCAACTTTGTTAATGTCAAAATCTTTTGGAATTAAAATTCCTGTTTTTTCGTTTACAATTTCGGAAGTGCCGCCTACATCAGTTGCAATTACAGGTATGCCGAAACTTATTGCTTCCATTATGGAAACAGGTAAGCCTTCGGTTTCGCTGACGTTTACGAAAAGATTTATTTCGGTATTTTTATAAAATTCCAAAACCTTATCATAAGATAAATTTCCTTTTAATTTCCAATTTATATTTGGTGGTAATTTTTTTGCTTGTTTTGTGATTTCCTGCATTTTTTGTCCGTCTCCGAGATGTATCCATTTTATTTTTGAGGAAGTTTTTTTAAGAATTTCTATGATTAAATCAATTCTTTTCAAAGCAATAATACTTGAACATGAAACTATCGTGAAAATATTATTTTCCGACAGTTTATTAATTCCGACATCGAAAGT
>JAOZMN010000461.1 GCA_029934265.1 Bacteroidales bacterium | reverse complement strand
TTTAATAGAGCAAAGCTATATTTATAAAAATATAACAGTCAAGTTGTTATACAAAGTTGATGCGAAAAAAAACTTTTGTATTAGTACTTAATTGACTATTTTGATTGCAGATTTATGATTTTGCTTTCGCCTGATTAATAAGACTTATATCATTGCACCATTGAATAATTATTATGAAAACTTTCAAATACGGAGTAGATAAAATGACTGTCGAAATTGCTTTAAATATTGCAAAAGGCAAAATTAAAGGAATTATCGGCAAAGAAGCAAGCGAGAAAATAGAAAAAAGCCGTCGGGCAGTACTTTCGATAGTTGAAAAAAAAGACGTTGTTTACGGAATAAATACCGGCTTCGGACCTCTGTGTACAACCATTATTTCCGAAGACGATACTCGTGAACTTCAATATAATATTCTAAAAAGTCATAGTGTAGGCATGGGCGAAAATATCGAGCCGGAAATTGCCAAACTTATGATGATATTGAAAGTCCATTCTTTGGCATTCGGATTTTCGGGTATAAAACCGGAGACGGTCGATAGAATTATTTTCTTTATTAAAAACGATATAATTCCTGAAGTTCCTTCACAAGGTTCCGTAGGAGCGTCCGGCGATTTAGCACCTTTATCACATCTTTTTTTACCTTTAATCGGACTTGGAATTATAAATTATAAAGATGAAATTTATGAAACAAGTGAGATTTTAAATAAATTTTCCTTAAAACCGATAGAACTCGGACCCAAAGAGGGTTTGGCATTAATAAACGGCACTCAATTTATTGCCGCTCATGCAGTTAAAGTTGTTGAGCGTATGGAAAATTGCTTAGACAATGCCGATATTATTGCTGCAATGAATATCGAAGCAATGAAAGGTTCAGGAAGTCCGTTTTTACCTGAACTGCACGAGCTTCGACCTTATGAAGGCAGTAAATATGTAGCTTTACGAATAAGTAAAATGCTTGAAGGTTCCGAAATTATGCAATCGCATACAAATTGCGACAGAGTTCAAGACCCTTATTCACTTCGCTGTGTTCCGCAAGTTCACGGAGCGTCCCGAAACGCTTGGACACACTTAAAAAACACAGTTGAAATCGAGCTTAATTCCGTTACCGATAATCCTGTAATTTTCAGCGACACACACACAATAAGCGGAGGAAATTTTCACGGACAACCTTTGGCTTTACCGCTTGATTATGCAACTTTCGCAACAGCGGAAATTGGTAATATATCCGACCGAAGAATTTATCTTTCGCTTGGCGGAAAAATTGAAGGTTTGCCTAAACTTTTACTCCGAGAAGCCGGTCTTAATTCCGGTTTTATGATGCCTCAATATACTTCTGCGGCAATCGTGAGCGAAAATAAAACCCTCTGTTTCCCCGCAAGTGCCGACAGTATTCCGACTTCAATGGGACAGGAAGACCACGTAAGTATGGGAGCGATAAGTGCAAGAAAAGCGTTAAGAGTTATCGAAAATGTTGAAAAAGTTCTCGGAATAGAATTATTCTGTGCCGCTCAGGCTTTTGAATATCGGAAACCGTTAAAATCAGCTCCGGCAATGGAAGCCTGCCAAGAACACGTTCGTACAAAAATTAAATTTGTGGAAAAAGACCGTATTTTTGCAAAAGATATGAATATCGCAACCGAAATTGTCAGAAATAAAGAACTCACAAAACTCATTGAATTTTAAACTCTTTACATTAATAGGGCTTCAATTTTATAGGCAAAAGACCTTAATTTGAAGGAATTAAGGTCTTAGGTGAATACCACCTGCCGATATAATCGGAGTCCGAAATTATTTTTCCGGACGAATCAAGAAATTTTCCTTCCGGATTTTTTTTAATTTTAACGGCTTTCCCTTCAAGAATTTGCTGTTTTACAATTCTTGTAAGTTTATATTCCGAAAGATTTTTATACTCCTTGCCGATTTTTATACCAAGTTCGTTATTTGTCAAATCCATTTTGCAACTGATATAACACGGCAAGTTACCTTCTTCGAGTGTTTTTTTTCGGAAATCGACTTTATTGCCTTTTTCATGTGCAATGCCAAGTCGTCTTGATTTCCAAGCTCCTATTTCTATCGTCAGCATAGCCATCCAAAGTGTATGCCTGAAAGCATCGACTTGTCCGCCGGAAGCATCACTGTCCAAATCAGTATCACTTATCATATTTTCGGCAAGTTTATAAGCTCTTAAAGAAATTACACTTGCTTTTTTTGCTACGAAAGGGTGAGTCATTACCCATATTTTTTCGGCAAAGTGTAATTTTGCAAACTTATTTACTGCTGAATTTTGTGATATGCTTATCATTGGCGTAAAAATCATGAAAATCATCATAAAAATATGATAATTAAATAGTCTTTCAAAAATTGTTCCGGAGTTCATAAAATGATTGACTATTTTTGATTGTATATTTATGATTTTGTTTTCACTTTTAATCAAAATTTAAGTACTAATACAAAAGTTTTTCTGTATCAATTTTCATATAGTAACTTTATTATTATTGAGTTCAGTCTAAAAAGTAGATTTTCTTGAAATCAGACCCTTAGGGTTTTAAGT
>JAOZMN010000460.1:266-2565 GCA_029934265.1 Bacteroidales bacterium | reverse complement strand
GGTTGTTTCGAGCGTACAATATCCTTGAAAATTTCTGTGAAGTTTTTTATTTTTAAGTGCGATTGCTATTTCATCATCAGGCTTTGCGTAATGATCCATTCCTATTGCATCATACCCGTTTTCGGTTAATAATGAAAGACTTGAAGTAAGCATTTTCATCTTTTCTTCCGGTACGGGCAATCCTGCATCTTCCAATCGTTTTTGAAATTCCTTCACCCAAGGAATATGTGCGTAAGAAAAAGTTACAATTCTGTCCGGATTTATATCTATTGTTTTTTGAACTGTATCCAAAAAACTTTCGACAGTTTGTCCGGGCAAACCGTAAATAAGGTCGATATTTATTCCTCTAAAATTAAATTTACGCAATTCCGTAATAATTTCTTTAACAGGATATTTCGGATATTTTCTGTTTACAATATCGAGAACATTTTCATTGAAATCTTGTATCCCGATACTCATACGATTAAAACCAAACTTTGCAAATTCTTCAATATCAGTTAATTCAAGATAAGCAGGACTACATTCAATCGCAATTTCAATATTTTGAGAATAAGTGAAATTGGATTTTATGCAATTCATTATTTTCTCGATAAACTTTAAAGGTATCGAATTTGGCGTACCGCCTCCCCAGTGAATTTGGGTTACTTTTCTGTTTTTATCGAGAAGTTCGGCAACGGTTTCAATTTCTTTTATAAGAATATCGACATATCTTTCAATTACCGATTTTCCTTTACCGATAACGGTCGTACAACCGCAAAAGCTACATTGATGCGGACAAAACGGAATATGTATATATATCGAAATATTTTCAGGCTGCTGATTATTTGATAAAATTATATGTCTTTTATAATTTTCATTATCAAAATCTTCAGAAAAAGAAGTAGCCGGAGGATAACTTGTATATCTCGGTCCGGCTTTGTTGTATTTATTTATAAATTCAGAAGAAACGTTCATTCAATTTACAATTATCAATTTACAATGAACAATTATCAATTTACAAATATTGTTCACTGTAAATTGATAATTGTAAATTGTTTTAAATTACTTCGGTAGCTGTATATTTCCCGGCTTTTATATTTTTAGCGATTTGGTCGAAAGCATTTATTGTCGTTTCAACGTGTTCGAGTGTATGAGCAGCTGTCGGTATAAGTCGCAACATTATTTTTCCTTTCGGGATAACAGGATAAATAACAACTGAGCAGAAAATTTTAAAATTTTCTCTTAAATCTCTCATAATACTTGTAACCATAGGCACTTTGGCATTAAAAAATACCGGAGTTACCGGCGATTCAGTTACACCTAAATCAAAACCTTTTTCTTTCAAGCCGGATTGAAGAGCATTTACTACTTTCCATAAATTATCTTTTAATTCGGGACGGTTTTTAAGCAATTCGAAACGTTTTAAAGCACCAATTACCATTGGCATCGGCAAAGATTTTGCAAATAATTGAGAACGCATTGTATATTGTAAGAAATCTATAACGGCTTTATTCCCGGCAACAAAAGCACCTATTCCCGCCATTGATTTTGCAAAAGTTCCGAAATAAACATCAATTTCATCTTGAACTCCGAAATGTTCGCCTGTTCCTGCACCTGTTTTTCCCATAGTTCCAAAACCATGAGCATCATCAACAAGTATGCGAAATTGAAATTTCTTTTTCAAATCTGTGATAGCTTTTAAATTCCCGATATCTCCTTCCATTCCGAAAACTCCTTCGGTAATTAATAAAATTCCTCCACCGGTTGTTTCGGCAAGTTTTGTGGCATGCGTAAGCTGTTTTTCAAGACTTTCCATATCGTTATGCTTATAAACATATCGTTTGCCCATGTGTAATCGGACACCGTCAAGTATGCAAGCGTGCGAATCGGAATCATAAACAACTACGTCTTTTCTGTCCACCATGGAATCAATAATCGAAACCATACCTTGATAGCCGTAATTTAAAAGATAACCTTTTTCTTTTCCGACAAAATTCGCAAGTTTTTGTTCTAATTCTTCGTGATACTTGGTCTGACCACTCATAATTCTTGCCCCCATAGGATATGCCATTCCCCACTTTTCAGCCGCTTTTGCATCAGCTTCTCTTACTTCCGAATTATTCGCCAAACCGAGATAATTATTTATACTCCAAGTAAGCATTTCTGTACCCTGAAATGTCATTATCGGTCCGATTTCTCCTTCAAGTTGCGGAAATGTATAATATCCGTGTCCTGCCTCTCGATACTTACCAAGGTCTGTTCCTTCAGAATTTAATTTATCAAATAAATCCATGACTTATTATTTTTATATTAATTTTTT
>JAOZMN010000460.1:0-256 GCA_029934265.1 Bacteroidales bacterium | reverse complement strand
ACTTTAATTTGTGAAATTTTGAATTTATGAATTTTATTGGTTTTCAAAATATTATACATTAATATAAAATCTAAGTTTAATAAGCATTCCATACATATTCAAGCATTCAAGCATTCTATTTAAAGTTTGCAAATATAGACAAAATAATAGAAGTTTTAAAGACAAAAGTTTATTTTTGAAATAATTAGATTAAATTTGCAAAAAAATAAATATGCTTAACTATTGATAAATTACCGGTATTCATTAAATACTAATT
>JAOZMN010000459.1:1309-2569 GCA_029934265.1 Bacteroidales bacterium | reverse complement strand
CTGCAACAAAATAAATAGACGGCAACTCGAAAATAAGTACCATTCCGGCTACCGAACCGAGTACGTTTCCGGCCTCGTAAGCAGCACAACCTATTATTATAGCTATAATTACGATAGCGAGAATAATAGGTTTTATTTTTTTGTTATCGAATTGTTTTGCAATGGCCTCTCCGAGATTCAAATTTGAAAATATTGCTAATCTGGCACTTGTTTCTTGTAGAATTATACAGGCAAAAATGGAAAATACGAAAGCCCATAATAAAGAAAATTCGTACCTCATACCGGCGGTAGTCGCCGCAGTAACGGTTCCCGGACCGATAAATGCCGCAGAAATAACCGACCAAAATAAAATACTTAATATTTTTTTCTTTAATGACATAAACTTACTTTAAATATTTCATCTTGTCTTTGCGGGAAATACGCTTTATGTATTTTCATAAAACATTGATAATCAAAATAGAACAACTTAAATTCTATTAAAAACAAAATAAAAACTTCCGGCAATGTAATTTCTTTATTCCGAAATGACAAATATAATTGACATTTACATATCTAAATATCTAAAAATTTAGATATTTTTTCATGTGCAAAATAAGGTCTTCGCTATCATAAAGGGTTTCTGTATTTTTTTGCAGGAAATTTTTAATTTCTTTTACAGGCTTGGGTTGTCTTACCCAGTCGCCCGAAATAACTTTTACCGGATTGTTTCGTCTGCTGTAAAAAAAAGCGAATGATTGTTTTTTCTTATCAAAATTAAATTCTTTTCCGTTGTATTTCCAGACAGGAAGAAGTGCAAGGTCATAGCCTTTGGGAAATTCTCCCGACGAAGTTTCTAAGTGATTTATTCTTAACAGGCTGGCATAATTTATATAATGAACTTCACCGAGTGTTGCTACATTTTTTGGTTCGAAATCAATATATGCACTGCCAATTTCGGATTTCATTAATTGTCCTTCCGTATAGTGCATTCCGGCCTCCTTGCTTCCGTCCATATAGTAATCGAGCCTTCCACCCTTTCTTAAAGTTCCGAAAACAAAGAGTTTAATGTTCTTGTTTGAAATGTTGTTAATCATAAAAAATAAAATTTTAATTTACAATTTGTACCTTATTAAGCAAATACCGTTCCAATTTAATGAACAGCTGACAATGAGCAATTAACAATTAATAATGAACAAATTTGAAAAACTGCAAATTTTTTAAAATTTTAAAATTTATTCGTATTTATTTGTTTTGAGTATTCCGATTTCTTTTTCTGAAAGA
>JAOZMN010000459.1:342-1299 GCA_029934265.1 Bacteroidales bacterium | reverse complement strand
AGCCATTTTCCTCTGCCTATGCCTTTTTTTGTAAGTCCGGCAAAATAAACTCTATCTAATTTGACAACATTATATCCGAGAAATTCAAATAATCTGCGAATTATTCTGTTTTTTCCGGAATGAATTTCTACCCCGACTTGGTCTTTTGAAGTATTTTCGACATAACTTATTTTATCGACCGACATAGAACCGTCTTCAAGTTCCACACCCTCAACAAGTTTGTTCATGTCAGCTTTACTAACGTTTTTATCCAAAAAAACATGATATATTTTTTTCTTGTTGTATTTCGGGTGAGTTAATTTGCCGGTAAGTTCGCCGTCGTTTGTCATCAGTAGAACTCCTGTTGTATTCCTGTCCAAACGCCCTACCGGATAAATTCGTTCGTGAACTCTTCCTCCGAGCAAGTCGAGAACTGTTCTGCGTCCGGTTTCATCTTTGGAAGTTGTTATGATGTTTTTGGATTTATTCATCAGAACATACACTTTTTTTTCGTTCCGAATTGTTGAATTGTTGAATTTTACGACATCATTCTCTCCGATTTTAATTCCCGGTTCGGTAACAATTTTTCCGTTTACGCTGACTAAACCTGCTACTATTAATTCGTCTGCTTCACGGCGGGAACATATACCGGAACCGGCAATATATTTATTAATCCTGACCAAGCCGATATTTTCCGGTATTTTATTTGATTTAGATTTTTTATTTTTGAAATCCTTATCGAATTTCTTGCCGGAAAATTTCTTGCTTTTATAATCTTTATTCTTATACTTATCAGAATCGTTTCGATAATCGTCTCTGCTTTTTTTTACTGTTTTTTCATCTTCTTTTTTAAAACGTTTTCCTGATTTGTTGTCGGAAAATTTTTTGCTTTTGTAATCTTTATTCTTATTGGAATCGTTTTTATAATCGTCTCTGCTTTTTTTTACTGTTTTTTCATCTTCTTTTTTAAAACGTTTT
>JAOZMN010000459.1:0-242 GCA_029934265.1 Bacteroidales bacterium | reverse complement strand
CCTGATTTGTTGTCGGAAAATTTGTCTTTTTTAAACTTTGTTTTTTTAGACTTATCCGAATTCGTAAAATCGGTATTTTCGTTTTTTCTTGTTTCGACTTTTTTCTTTTTGAAATCGTTACGAGTATTTTTTCCGGCGGATTTACTTGTTTTTGTATATGTTTTTTTCAAAATTTTCAATTTTTTTAATAATAGACTTGTTACTTTTTAAGAATTGGTTATAATATTTTTATTTTGACAAAC
>JAOZMN010000458.1 GCA_029934265.1 Bacteroidales bacterium | reverse complement strand
TCTTCCCATTTTACGGGTCTTTCTCCTTGATTCGGGTCAATACTCGGTAAATTCTGACGAACAAGCCCTTCATACTGACCGGCAAGATATGCCTCTGTATTAAAGTTATTATCACCAATTTGGTCAGCCGGATTATGTTCCAAAATTCCTTTGTCAATTAGTATTTGCTCATTTACTCTATCAGTTCTCCATGCCGAGTAATCTTTGGCTTGCAACCAACTTATTCCTACAACAGGATACTGTAAATATGCAGGGTGTCTGAAATAATTTTCAACATAAGGTTCATTATAAGCAAGTCGTCTTCTCCAAACAAGAGTATCCGGAAGTGCTTGTTGATAAACTTGCGGATATTCAACAAAAACTCTTCTTATCCAATCCAAGTACTCTAAATAATCAACATTTTTCACTTCCGTTTCGTCCATGTAAAATGTAGGAATAGTAACCTTTCTGATAATATTGTTCCAATCGTAAATTACGTCTTGTTCTGTTCGTCCCATTTGGAATGCCCCGCCTTCGATGAGTACTAAACCCGGTCCTGTTTCTTGTTCGACAAAATCGACAACCTCAAAACCTCCGTTATCAGGGTCGTTATACGTCCAACCTGTTGTGGAAGACCTTACCTTATCTACTCCGCCTCCGCCACCGCCGGGCAAGAACTGACATGATGTAAACCATATCGCTACCACTACTATAGCCGATAGCGACAGAAATGTTTTTAGTTTCATAATATTACCTGTTTTATAGTGTTAATTAATTTTAAAATGACTAAACTGCTTATGTTTGCAAGACATTCACTCTGTATTCTTTTATTATTTTTTCACTTTTAGAGCAGTGTTCATAAAATAAACAACGAACCACTCCGATTTTCCCTTCAATAATGAAACTAAAAAGGAGTGCAATATATTGTGTTATTTCTGTTTCTTTTAGTTTTGCAAGGAATTTTATAACGTAAGCTCAACTGTAAATTTCCTGCCGGTACATTTGTATATTTTAATATATAAAATTCGTAACTTACTGATAATGCGTAACTTTTAATTTTAAACTCAAAAAAAGCAGATAGTGAAAAACTATTAAATTCAAGATTATTTTTTACATGAAAACCGGTCGATATTTTTTTATTATCAATAAGTATTCCGGAAAATAATTGCCTGAAATCTTTATCCGATTTATATCCGAAACAAGGCATTACCGAAAATTTATTATTGATATTACCTGCCGGAAGAATAAACCTCCTTCCGAGATAAAAAGTAAAACTCGCCGGAAAATTATGTATATTTTTCTTATAAAACAAATTACTTGCGTTTTTTAAAGAAATTCCGAAATGAATTTTCCGTGTATAAATAGCAACTGACGAACCGAAATCAATATTTTTTTTATTTGTAAGAATATTATTCTCTGTGACATTTGTTGAAATTTCACCGGAAAAAGGATTAATCATATCACTGAAAATAAGTTTGTTCGTATTTATATTAAACTGATTATACAAAATACTGAAACCATAATTAAGTTTAATTTTTCCCGAAATTTTTGTATGATATGAATAAATTCCGGTAATATTAAAAAAATTTACCGTACCTTTTGCCTGTGAATTATTAATGGTATGAAACCCTATTCCGCCGTGTATTTTTTCGATATATTGGTCGTAAGAAAAACTGTATGATGAATACAAAACGTCATTTGCAAAAAATGTAGATTGGTGATTAAAATTTATTTCCGGACAAATCAAAGAACCGGAAAGTGCAGGATTAAGAAATAATCTGTCTGCAAAAATGCGAGAAAAATTATATCTTTGTCCTGATAAATTTTCAAAAATACCGAAAATTATTAAAATTGTAATCAAAATTATACGCATAAATAATTGAGAATGTTAAACTTTCTTAATACGAAAATAAACCGGTCGAAAACATAGTTTCTTTTCAAAACCGACAAGTAGTCAAAATAATTTCATAAATTTAAAAAATGAACAAAAAAATATTAATTCTAACCGGACTTATTTTTATATTTATAAATAAAGCCGACTCTCAATCTTTCAATAAAGAAATTACAAACTTTAAAAAAGTAATAAATTACAGCGACAGCACTGAATATTTAACTTTCGACAAAGCTCAATATTTAGATTTTTCGACAAAATTACCGTATTTTTCGGATTTTATATCTATTACCAATGATAAAAATTATAAAATAGAACTTAAAAACAAAACTTTTATTGCTTTAAACGATAATGAAATAAAATGTATTCCGAATACAAATTTTTTCGATACGAAAATAAATATCGAAGTCAAAAAATTTAAAGCAAGAAATATTTATAAGATTAATTATTCGTTTATTCCTTTTCGGAAAAATTCGACAAACGGAAAATTAGAAAGATTAGTTTCTTTTACGGCAGTTTTTAAAGAAATCGCCAAAAATAAAGATTTCACCGGCAATAAAGATTACAAAGCGAAGTCTGTACTTGCTTCCGGGACTTGGTACAAGCTGAAAATTCCCCAAAGCGGGGTTTATAAATTAACTTTCGACGAACTTAAAAAAATAGGTATAAATTCGCCCGAAAATGTTCGTGTTTTCGGCAATTCT
>JAOZMN010000457.1:1632-2582 GCA_029934265.1 Bacteroidales bacterium | reverse complement strand
AATTGAGAACGATAAATTAGAAAAAACATCTGATTTTATGGAATTGAATTTTAAACTTGCACAAAATTTCAAGGTAGGAAACACAATGCAATTACAAATAAACGGTGGTATTCAGAATATATTAAACAGCTATCAAACCGATTTTGACAAAGGCGTATATAGAGATGCAGGATATATATACGGACCAAATCGCCCACGAACATTTTTTGTTGGAATTAAAATAGGTAATAATTTGATAACGTAAATTAATGGTGACTTGAGTATTATTAAACATGTAAGCACTTAATAATAAAACTTATAGTAATTATTGTTTAATATTAAATTCAAATTTCTTCAAAAAAAAACGAAATGTTTTGATTTGTAATTGCCTGCAAATTAAGGGTTTATGATTTTACGTATTTTTTATTAAACATAGTAAATTTGGCTTAACCCCTAAGTCGTTCTTTAACAGGTAATTACTGAGTCGCTATTAACATACGCTATCAATAATTTATAAAAACAAGATATTCAAAAAGAAAATTACTCTAACCTCCTTTATACATAGAACTGTTAAGATTGTAATAATTAACAATTCTATATATAAAAGGGGTTAGATTTATTATTATACTTAAATTCCAAAATTTTCGTTCAAATACTGTATAAGTCAAAATTTTTATAAAGAATATCAAAATTTGATAATACCGTTTCAAATGTATATCTTTGTTTCTTAAAAACTTAATATTATGGAAAAAAAGAAAAAAATAAGATTAGGAATTATAACAGGTTTACCGATTCTTTTTCTGCTGATTTACATAGTTGTCTTTTTTATCATGTTCTTCGGAATAATGATGTCGGCACAAAACAATACCGAACCTGATATTAATATTATTTTTGGTTCAATGGCAACTGCTTTTGTATTTATATTCACTGCGATAGGACTTTCTATAGGTCTGATGATTTATTACATAATT
>JAOZMN010000457.1:0-1622 GCA_029934265.1 Bacteroidales bacterium | reverse complement strand
AGACGAGAACAAACGCCTTATCTGGATAATTGTTATAGTTTTCGGTGGACTTATCGGAAATATAATTTATTGGTATATGAATATTTGGACAGAAAAAGCTAATGATTAAATAGTTCGCTATAAAAAGACCCTAAGGGTCTGATTTCGAGAAAATCTACTTTTTAGACTGACCTCATATAATATTCATAAAAGCCTTATTATTCAGGCGAAAGCAAAATCGAAAATATACAATCGAAAAATAGTCAATCACTTATAATACACATAGAGAGCCAAAATATTAAAACAGACAGAGGTCTGAAATAATTAAAATAATAATGAGCAAAGAATTAAAATACAATATGCGGGGCGTTTCTGCCTCGAAAGAAGACGTACATAACGCTATTAAGAATATCGATAAAGGTATTTTTCCAAATGCTTTTTGTAAAATAATTCCGGATATTCTTGCCGGCGATAAAGATTATTGCAATATAATGCACGCCGACGGAGCAGGAACAAAGTCCTCATTAGCCTATATTTACTGGAAAGAAACCAGTGATTTATCCGTTTGGAAAGGCATAGCACAAGACGCTATAGTTATGAATATAGATGATTTGCTTTGTGTGGGAGCGGTTGATAATATTTTGGTATCATCGACAATCGGACGAAATAAAAATTTGATTCCCGGCGAAGTTATTTCCGCAATAATAAACGGTACAGAAGAATTTTTGTCGGAACTTCGCAAAACAGGTATCGAAATATATTCAACAGGCGGTGAAACTGCTGATGTCGGAGATTTGGTGCGTACAATAATTGTCGATTCCACCGTAACGGCACGCATGAAACGAAAAGATGTCATTGCAAACGACAAAATGCAAGACGGAGATATAATTATCGGCTTATCTTCCTACGGACAAGCAAGTTACGAAAACGAATATAACGGAGGAATGGGCAGTAACGGACTGACTTCCGCAAGACATGATGTTTTTTCTAAATATCTTATGAAAAAATATCCTGAAAGTTTCGACCCGGCAGTGCCGAAAGAACTTATTTATTCGGGAAATTACGATTTGACAAAAAAAATAGACGGACTCAATTTAGATGCAGGAAAATTAGTACTTTCACCAACAAGAACTTATGCCCCGGTAATTAAAGAAGTACTTCAAAAACACAGAGCCGATATTTCCGGAATGATACATTGTTCCGGAGGTGCTCAAACTAAAATTTTACATTTTGTCGATAAATTACATATCATTAAAGATAATATGTTTGATGTTCCGCCTTTGTTCAAACTTATACAAAAGCAGTCCGGCACGGATTGGCAAGAAATGTATAAAGTTTTCAATATGGGACAACGATTTGAAATTTATACCAAACCGGAATTTGCCGAAAGTATCATCGAAATAATAAATAAATTCAATATCGAAGCAAAAATTATCGGGAAATGTAAAAAAAGTGATACGAAAAAACTTACAATAAAAAGCGAATACGGAAATTTTAAATATTGAGTCCATAAATAAGTCCACTTTTTTAACAAGCTAAAATGAAATAATTAGGACGTTAAAATGTGAAATTATTTATGAGCAACTCCTAACCTGCATTATTCATAAACTTTCTATTACAATGCTGAACTGTACGTCATTATT
>JAOZMN010000456.1 GCA_029934265.1 Bacteroidales bacterium | reverse complement strand
ATTATTGAATATTTAGACCAAGAATGGTCTGTTAAGGTTAGGAATAATTTTAAAGCACAATTATCAAAGCAGGTTAATAATTTACGTCAAAATCCGTATATGTTTCCAATTTCAGAAATTAAAATTGGGATAAGAAAATGCTTAGTAACAAAGCATAATGCAATGTATTATCGTATAAAAGCTAATAAAATTGAAATTGTAACTATTCAAGATACAAGAAGCGACCCTAAAACTTTAAAACTAAAAAATATTACCTAATGAATAAAATACTACTTACCCTATTTATTGCACTTTTGGCAAGCTCACAAATATTTGCACAAAAAGTAATTGCAGAAACCAAATATGAGCATTATTCGTATCAGGAAGCAATAAAGCAGTACAAACGTACGCTTAAAAAAGATAAAAACAATGGAGTTGCCCTTTTTAATCTCGGAAATGCTTACCGTTTGAACGGAAAAACTGCCGAAGCAGAATTATGGTTTTCAAAAGCCGTAATTTTTTATCCCGAACCGGAATGTAAACTGTATTATGCTCAAACTTTACTGAGCAACAAAAAATATCTGAAAGCCAAACAATGGTTCAACAGCTATTCCAAAGTTGCTGATGCCGAAAAAGATAAAAAACTTGCTCAAGATATGATGCTTTTTTGTCAAGACCTTAACGATTTCGGTGAAGGAGAATTAATGTATGAAATAAAAGAAGTCGATTTTAATGGCGAAGATTTTGATTACAGTCCTTGTTTTTATACGGACAGTTCTTTGGTATTTGTTTCAAACAGAGAGGTGAAAACTACAAAAAAACTGAAACACACGAAAATAGATAAGTGGACAGGACAAAGATATATGAAACTTTTTGTCGCAAACTACAGTGGCAATGGTAGTTTTTCCGAACCTGAAAAATTATTTAAAGAAACTGATGCTTTTTTTCATGAAGGACCGGCAGTTTTCAATAAAAATAGAGACATTATTTACTATACAAAAAATACAGGCGAACGCAGAAACAAAAATCTTGATGACAATAAAAATACTCGCTTGGGAATTTATCAATCCTTACTTACAACCGGAGTGTGGACAGAACCTGAGCCTTTATCATTTACGAATCATGAATATACAGTCCAGCATCCTGCACTTTCCTCAGACGAGAATTTTATGATTTTTGCTTCCGATATGCCCGGTGGTTACGGAGGTAATGATTTGTATATCAGTAAATATCAAGGAAATACTTGGGGTGTTCCTGAAAATATGGGCGGAGACATAAATACAGCAGGAAACGAAGCATTCCCGTTTTTGGACAGTTACAACAATCTGTATTTTTCTTCCGATTTACAAATAGGTTTCGGAGGATTGGATATTTTTAAAAGTTTTTATTCGGACGGAAAATGGTCTGCTCCGGAAAATTTCGGTACACCTGTAAATTCATCGAAAGATGATTTCGGTTTTGCCATAACTTCCGACTGGACAAGAGGTTATTTCTCTTCAAACAGAAAAGGAGACGATAATATTTATACTTTTATGTCCGATTATGATATGATTGTCCAAAAAAACACTCATCTAAATAAAAAGAAAAATACAGTCAGGAAAAATAATAAGATAAAAAACACTCCGGAAGAAAAATTATATATCTGCGGAACAGTTATCAACAGGAAATACAAAACTAAATTAAGAGGAGCAACCGTAAAAGTTATCAGCCTTTGTGAAGGAGAAGAAATAGAATACATTACAGAAGCAGACGGAGCATTTGGTTTTCAAGCTCCCAAAAATTGCGACTATGTTATGGTTGCTTCAAAAAATAATTTTAAAGATACTATTGCAAAAGTTTCAACTGTAGGAATAAATCCGGACCCCTGTTTGGAAGTGATAATTCCACTGACTTTTATGGAAACAACCATTGCTGATTTACTTAAAGAAGAAGACCAAGGCGGTGTACAAATTGTAAATGGAATGATTATCGAACTTAAAAATATATACTTCGATTTAGATAAATATTTTATCCGCTCCGATGCAGAACAAGACCTTGATAATTTATATGATTTACTAATCAAATATCCCGACATGAAGGGCGAACTCGGAGCACACACAGACAGTCGTGCTCCTTATGATTATAATATTACTTTATCCGATAACAGAGCAAAAGCAGCGGTTGTATATCTGACAAAAAAAGGCATTGCCAAAAATCGTCTCACTTGGAAGGGTTACGGCGAAACAAAACTTAAAAACCGATGTAAAGACGGTGTTGAATGCTCCGAAAAAGAACATCAACGTAACCGACGTATCGAATTTAAAGTTACATATTTCGATGAAACTGTTTACAGTAAAGAAGCAAAGAGGTATGTTGAATAAATTAACTTTGGACTTATCAAGCAAAGGGTTTACTCATAAGTTGAGTATAATGCAATTAAAAATTACAACAAAAATATTATTCTTTGCCTTGTTTTCACTTTTACCGGTACTTATTATTTTTTTTAGTTTGATATATAGCTATTTATAAACAAAAAGCACTTGTAATATTTTATAAATATTACAAGTGCTTTTTGGGCGTAATAGACAAAATGGTTGGTAAAATTCTCTGTATACCTTAATATTTGGTA
>JAOZMN010000007.1 GCA_029934265.1 Bacteroidales bacterium | reverse complement strand
TTATCGGCAAGTGTTGTAATTCCAACATGAATATTAACAATATCGCCAAGTCGTGTTCCTTTGTGTTTTGATATTTTTTTTAATGATAATTGCCAAAATTTTTGATCTTTTATCTAAGAAAAACGGATAAATCTTTGTTTAAAGTTTATTTTATCACTTGCTAATTGATAAATAAATTTTTCTTTTTCTTTTTTGTCAAAAATAGTTATAGAACTATAAGTTGTAGCATCATTAAATAATTGAATATGTCCGTAATTTGTTATTTGAATTAAATTTTTATAAGTTTCAAAATGCCTTCTTAATTCTTTTGCTGTATCTGTATTAAAAAAAGTATTTGGTGTAATATATGCACAAATTCCGTCTTCGTGCAATAATTCTAATGCAAGTTGATAAAATGCTATATAAATGTCAGTGGATCCGGATTTGCAAAAATTAAAGTTTTTTCGGATAAATTTTCGTTCTTGTATATCAAGATGTTGTATGCGTATATATGGTGGATTTCCAACAATAAAATCAAACTTGGCGGAAATTGTTTTTTGGTTAAATGAATCAATTTTATTTTTTATATTATGTAATGAATTTTTAATCTTTAAATTTCGGGTTACATTAATATTATACTCGGAAGTCAGCTTATTCAAGTGTTGCTTAGCAAGTTCTACTGCGTTGCTATCGGTATCCCAACCATGAATTTTACTTAGATTTTCTTGTAACTTCTCCGGTTCGGAATATTTAATTATTCGCTCTGCTATTTTTATCAAAAACCTACCATCGCCACACGCCGGGTCTAATATTGTTTTACCGAGAATGTCGGCAGAATTGTAATTTATATCGTCAAGCATTTTTTCAACAATATAAAAAGGAGTGAAAATCTGTCCTGTTAATTTTTCTTTTGAATATTTTTTCACTAATGAAGCCATGGCTTTCCCTATATTTTCCTTTTTTTAAAATTAAACCCTTAGTATCTTTTTATACTGAACTTTCTTTTAAGCTCCCCAACTGTCTCTGTCCAAACTTCTGTACTGTATTGCTTCTGCAAGGTGATACACTTTTATATGTTCACTTCCTTCAAGGTCGGCTATTGTTCTGGAAACTTTTAAAATTCGGTCATAAGCCCGTGCGGATAATCCGAGACGTTCCATTGCACCTTTTAAAAGAGATGCTCCCGGTTTGTCAATAGCACAATGCTTTGCGGTAATTTTAGACGACATTTGAGCATTACAATACACGCCTTTATTATTGCTGAATCTTGCTTCCTGAATTTCTCTTGCTTTTATAACTCTTTCCCTTACTTTTTCGCTTTTTTCACCCTCTTCGACTTCTGCCAGTTTCATTACAGGAACGGGTACAACTTCAATATGTATATCAATTCTATCCAATAAAGGACCGGAAATTTTATTCAAATATTTTTGAACTACTCCCCCTCCGCAAACGCATTCTCTCTCCGGGTGATTATAATATCCGCAAGGACAAGGATTCATGGAAGCTATAAGCATGAAACTTGCCGGATAATCAACGGTAAACCTTGCTCTTGAAATAGTAATAACTCGGTCTTCGAGAGGTTGTCTCATAACTTCGAGAACCGTGCGTTTAAATTCAGGTAATTCATCAAGAAAAAGAACCCCGTTATGAGCCAACGAAATTTCACCGGGTTGGGGAAACTGTCCGCCACCAACAAGTGCAACATCACTAATAGTATGGTGTGGAGAGCGAAATGGACGGTTAGTAATAAGTGCCGTGTTTTTTTCTGTTTTCCCGGCAACGGAATGAATTTTTGTCGTTTCGAGGGCTTCCTGCAAAGTAAGAGGAGGTAAAATTGTGGGCAACCTTTTGGAAAGCATTGTTTTTCCTGCTCCGGGAGGTCCTATAAGAATAACGTTGTGTCCTCCGGCTGCAGCTATTTCCATTGCTCGTTTTACATTTTCTTGCCCTTTGACATCGGAAAAATCTATATCTGATATATTTATACTATTGAAAAATTCTTTACGGGTATCTACGATAGTTTGGTCAAGAGTTCCGTTTCCTTCAAAAAAATCAATAACTTCTTTTATATTTTCTACTCCGTAAACTTCCAACTTATCCACAACAGCAGCTTCTTTTGCATTATCTTTTGGAAGAATTATTCCTTTAAATTTTTCGGCACGAGCCTGAATAGCAATAGGTAACACTCCTTTTACAGGGTGAATTGTTCCATCAAGCGAAAGTTCACCCATTATAATATACTCCTCGATACTCTCCGCTTTTATCTGTTCGGAAGCGACAAGTATTCCAATTGCAAGAGTAAGGTCGTAAGCCGAACCCTCTTTGCGAATATCCGCAGGAGCCATATTTATTACAACCTTCTTTCCGGGTATTTTATAACCGTGCTGTCGCAATGCCGACTCTATTCTTTGCTGACTTTCCTTTACGGCGGCATCGGGCAAACCTACAAGATAAAAATTTGCTCCTCTCGAAATATCAACTTCTACGGTTATTGTTCTTGCATCAATCCCTTCAACTGCACTGCCGTACGTTTTTACTAACATTTTTTTGTTTTTTTTTATATTTGAGACCGGTGTAGAAAGAGTAATTTTCGGCAATCAGACCCCTAAGGGTTTGAAGTAAACAACTACAAATAAGATATTTAGATTTGTTGTTTTTTGTTAAATTAAACCTTTAGGGTCTTTTTATATTTTTTTTGCAAACTTACTTAAAAAATAATGAATTTTCGATTTGCTGAACCAAAGAATGTATAATTTGTATATGAATCTCTTGTATTCGGTCTGCATAACCGAAATGAGGAACTCTAATTTCAATATCACATAAAGTTGCAAGTTTTCCGCCGTCATTTCCGGTAAGTCCGATAACTTTTATCCGGTTATTTTTTGCCGTTTTTGCAGCTTTCAAAACATTAGGAGAGTTTCCACTTGTCGATATTGCAAGTAAAACATCATTTTCTTGCCCGAAAGCTTCAATAAAACGAGAAAAAACACTTTCGTAACCGTAATCGTTTGCTACGCACGAAATATATCCGGAATCGGATATCGCAACCGCAGGGATTGAAGGTCTGTCTTTCCCGAAACGTCCTGTAAGTTCTTCTGCAAAGTGCATAGCATCTGTCATAGAGCCTCCGTTTCCGCAAGAAATTATTTTAGCTTTTTTTTTAATACAATTAGTCATTATTTGAGCCGAAAATTTAACTTTTTCTAAATTTTCTAAATCTTCAATAAAATTTTTTGCAAGTTTTATTGTTTCAATGAAATTGTTTTCTATTTGATTATCAGTCATATATAAATTAAATTAAATTTTAATTTTACAAAAATAAGAAATTTTATACAAAATGTAAATTCCGGTATAATTTATGTTTATATCATGTTAATTATCGGAAAGTTTATTTATAATATTTAATAGTCCGATAGTTAAAATTTCGTGCCTGTTCTTAATTAAAAAATTATTTTAAGTCAAGCTGAAGATAATGTCTTCTATCTGTTTAATATTACATACACACTCGAGAAAACATTTACAAATCAGCTTATTATAAATAAGTAAATGAATAAAAACTTTTGTAAGAGTACTTACTTTTAATTATTAGTTATTTCGGCACAAAATTTGCAAACATAATATTAACAATATAAACTTATTTAAATGACACTAATGGAAAACACAATTCGGGTAGAGCGAGCAAAGAAAAAAATTACCCAAGCAGAACTTGCAGAGAAAGTCAGAGTATCTCGTCAAACAATACACGCCATAGAAACAGGAAAATTTGTACCTTCAACTGTACTGGCTCTGAAAATAGCACGTTTTTTCAGAATAAAATTGGAAGATTTGTTTAGATTAGAAGATACTGATTGACACAAAAATAATGCCAATATTCAATATTGATTAATTTGTTAATACAAATATAAGACAAATTGTATTCGGCATTGAAGCTGTTTTAATTAATTTCTTTTTGAAATAAATTAATATAAGAAGTGGTCTCTTAGGGGTTTGAGGCTGCTTTTTAATAATAAGGTCTAAGACCTGTCTGATGTTGCTTACACACTATTGAGTCCGGTCTAAAAAGTATATTTCTTTGCAATCAGACCGAACTCACTATTGCAAGTTTTTATAAGTCCGTTTACTATGAATAAGTGAATCTGTAAAAATTTATGTGTGGGTATTTAGAATAACATATATACAGTTTAGTTCAAACGGTTATATCTTTTTATTAAGGTATAACCGTTTGCTGTTTAACCTGCATAATTCATAAACTTTCTATTACAATGCTGTTTAAAAAATGATTTTGTTTTTCCGGAATTAATAAAGCAATTTTACAAGCTGAAATATTTCTTGAGTTTCCTTAATTTTTATTTTGACATATCGTTTTTTCTTTATTTTACTATAGATTTTATCAATAATTGTATTCAATCCATTATAATACAAGGGTTATAGCAAAAATACTTAAATATTTTGAGGATACTCATTAAATAAATGAAGTTCCACTTGTAAAATGCTACAATATTCATAAAAACAGGCACTTGAACTACTTGTTGAACTATTTTTAAGGAAACTCAAGGAAATATTTGAATTTTTAAATAAAAATATAAAATGAAATCAAAATTCAAAGATAAACTATATGAAATAGTATTTGAAGCAGATACTCCTGCCGGTAAATTCTTTGATGTAGCACTACTTTCAGCCATATTTATAAGTATAACACTTGTAATGCTTGAAAGTATAAGTTCTGTAAATGAAAAATACGGATATTGGCTCAAAATAACGGAGTGGATAGTTACCATTTTTTTTACAATCGAATATTTTCTTAGAATATATATTGTTAAAAAACCTTTAAACTATATTTTCAGTTTTTACGGAATAGTTGATTTCTTATCGGTAGTTCCCTCTTACATAGGACTTTTCATTCCGGGAACTCACGGACTTACGGTTATTCGTTCTTTACGATTACTAAGGATTTTCAGAATACTGAAATTAGATATGTATGTAAAAGAAAGCAGTATTATTACAAGAGCTTTAATTGCAAGTAAAAGAAAAATCGGTATATTTTTATACTTTGTTATTATGCTTGTCATTATTATCGGTACGGTAATGTACCTTGTTGAAGACAACAAAGCCGGCTTTACGAGTATTCCGCAAAGTATATACTGGGCAGTAGTAACGCTTACAACTGTCGGTTACGGAGACATTGCTCCGATAACTCCTCTCGGAAAATTCATTGCCGGTTTCGTAATGATACTCGGTTACGCAATAATAGCCGTCCCGACCGGTATTGTTAGTTCTGAAATGATAAGTGAAAACAAAAAAACAACGACACAATGTTGTCCTATATGCGTAAAAGAAGGTCATGACGAAAATGCAGAATTTTGTAAATTTTGTGGGGCAAAACTTAATAATGATATAATGGTACAATGATGTAATGATATGATATGATATGATAATTAATTGACTATTTATGATTGTAGATTTATGATTTTGCTTTCGCCTGATTAATAAGTTTTTTATAAATATTTAGATAATTTTCCAAAAGTTGAATTTCACCGGACTATTTTTTATACTAAAAAATAGTAAATGTACCAAACAATGAGTCCGGTCTAAAAAGTATATTTCTTCGGAATCAGACCGAATTCAACAATATAATTGTCATCACAAAATAGGCTTCATTATTATACCATTACATAATTATATAAGAGTTCAGTCTAAAAAGTATATTTTCTCAAAATCAGACCCTTAGGGTTTTAAGTAAAATGCTGTAAATTAAACATTTAGATTTGTTAAATTTTATTAAATCAAACCCTAAGGGTCTTTTTATATCAAACTCATATAATAAAAATCAGATATGAATAATATAGAAATAATGGCTCCGGTCGGTTCTTTTGAATCGCTTAGTGCCGCAATACAAGCCGGAGCAGGTTCTGTCTATTTCGGAATAGAGCAGTTAAATATGAGAGCCAAATCGAGTGCTAATTTCAGCTCGGAAGATTTAAAAGAAATTGTAAAAATATGTAATCAAAATAATATAAGAAGTTATCTTGTTGTAAATACAATTATTTATGACCATGATATTATTTTGATGAAAAAAATTATCGACACGGCAAAATCAGCCGGAATTTCTGCAATAATTGCTTCCGACCAAGCAGTTATAAATTATGCAAATTCTTGCGAAATTGAAATTCATATTTCTACACAATTAAATATCAGCAATATAGAAACTGTTAAATTTTATTCTCATTTTGCAGATGTTATGGTTCTTGCAAGAGAATTAAGCCTTAAACAAGTTGAAGCAATTACCGGACAGATTGAAAAAGAACAAATTAAAGGACCTTCGGGAAATTTAATTCAAATTGAAATTTTTGTACACGGAGCTTTGTGTATGGCAATATCAGGAAAGTGTCATTTAAGTTTGCACGAGCAAAATTCTTCCGCAAATAGAGGTGCTTGTTTGCAAACTTGCAGAAAGGCATACATCGTTACAGAAAAAGAAACCGGTTACGAACTCGAAATCGACAATGAATATATCATGTCCCCCAAAGACTTATCGACTATCGGTTTTGTCGATAAAATCATTAATGCCGGAGTTACTGTTTTTAAAATTGAAGGCAGAGCAAGACCGGCAGAGTATGTAGATACCGTTGTAAGTTGCTATAAAGAAGCCGTAAATTCTGTTTTTGAAAATACTTACAAAAAAGAAAAAGTTAAAAAATGGGAAACCCGACTTTCCACCGTATTTAACAGAGGTTTTTGGGACGGTTATTATCTCGGACGAAAAATCGGTGAATGGAGTAAGGAATACGGCTCGCAAGCTACCAAGAAAAAAGAATATATAGGTAAGGGAACTAATTATTTCGGAAAAATTAAAATTGCAGAATTTCTAATTCAAGCAGGTAGTCTTAAAATAGGAGATGAAATTTTAATTACAGGACCGACTACCGGAGTAATAAAAACTTTAGTTGAAGAAATAAGATTTGATGAAAAACCTGTAAACGAAGCCTTTAAAGGTCAATCAATTTCTATCCCGATTACCGAAAAAGTAAGGCGTTCGGATAAGTTATACAAAATTACCGATGTTAGATAAATAAAGTCTAAACTTAATCAGGATTTCACATGAAGTAAAACCCTGACTATCAAACGTTACAAAGTTAAGCGATTTTATTTGCTTTCTTCTTTTAACCATAAAACAGCATCTTTTACACTGTTTAATTCTATCATTTGTAAGCCTGATGCTGTAGCTGTTGATTTATATTGATTTACAGTCAGCCTTGTTACCGGGTCTGTTTTTGAATTTATTGTGATAAAATATTTTATTCCGTTTTCTAAAAATGCCGGAAAAATATCACTTTCTATAAATTTTTGAATTTCTTGACTGAAAACACCCTTTGCCGAACTTGAATCTACTATCCAAGCCTGTCCGTTATGTGCTTTTGCATGATTAAGACCTTCAACAAGAACAGAATTTTTAAATTCTTCCAATGTTATAAAATAAGTAGTCCAAGTATCCACAATTGCTCTGACTTCCGGGTTCCAAGTTACTTTCAGCTTGTTTTTTATTTCAAATACTTTTTCCATTTTTATATGTTTTAGTTTAATTTTTAATAATAAATAGGCTTACTACAAGGCACAAAAATAGTGCCGATACAACTTTTTTTTAATATCGTTTTTTTTGGCATATTTCATAAGTGCAAATTTCTGCGTTATTTTGAAAGTTTTAAAATCCTCATTTACAGCCGGTAAACTCCGGTTTTAAAATTTCAAAATGCCTTAAACTTTACACTTCTGAAACATACCTTTTTTTTAACTGCCAAATTTATTTTTTATCCATTTTGGTACCATTACTGCACCTACAAACAAATACGGATAATAAGTAAATAATCGCCAAATAAAAGCCATAATAATTGCTATTCCTGCAACCTGAGGCATAAAATCACCAAGATATTCCGAGAATACAAATTCAGAAAAACCGCTTCCGCCCGGTGTAGGACTGACCAGCATCATTATCCACATAACAAGCTGTCGGGCAAAAAGCAAAAAATGACTTTTTTCGACAACAAAAAAAGCTATAAACATGGCATTTACGACCCAGTAGCGTGCCGTCCATGAAAAAAAAGTTGCCAAAAATGCTTTCAACCAAAACTTAAACGGCTTATTTTTAAGTTCTTTCGAATTGCTTACAATATCAGAGCCGGCTTTTTCTGCTCCGACTCTCCACTTTCTTAAAAATTTTAATTGAAATATCCACAAGATAAATCGTTTTATCATTTGCGGATTAATAAACAATCCGTAAGATATAAACAATGTATATAAAAATTTTAAAGAATATCCGATTACGGCAAAATACAAGAAACTGTTATTCATGTTTAATCCGGAAGTTTCACCTGAAATATTAAATAAAGCTTCAGGATTTATCAATACAAAAAGCAATGGAAACATCAATATAAAATACAATTCGTCAAGAAAAGAAGTCGCCATAACTATCGCAGAACTTTCACCGATACTTATTCCTTCTTTATTTACATAAATAATAGCAAGAGTTGTTCCTCCTACTACAGAAGGAGTTACCGCTGATGTAAATTCCCAAAGCATAATAATCCGGAAAGATTGTCGCCAATTTAATTTATTTCCGGATAAAATTTTTATTCGTATAATATAGCCGGTATCTCTAATAGCCATAAAAAGCAATGCTATAAAAAGCCAAAACACTGTAAAACCGGTAAAATCAATTATATCAAAAGGAATATTTTTTCCGTGAAGTTGAGCGTAAAGCATATAACCGACAACCGACAATCCTATAATTATAGGATAAATCATTTGTCTCGGCTTTACTTTTTTCAGTAATTTTGTTATTTTGCTGTCTTCCAATGATATAAAATCTAACTGTTTGCCAACTGTTGTTTTACAATTTTTGTAATGTATTTTCCGATAATATCGAACTCTATATTTACAACAGTACCGACTTTAAATGTGTGAAAATTAGTAACGTCGTAAGTATAAGGAATTATTGCTACCTGAAATGAAGTTTCTTTTGAATTTACAACTGTCAGACTCACTCCGTTTACGGATATTGAACCTTTTTCAACCGTAACATTTTCGCCGGGTTCATATTCAAAAGTATAATAATAACTACCATCGGCTTCTTCTACCTTAGTGCATACGGCAGTTTGGTCAACGTGTCCTTGTACTATATGTCCGTCCAACAGACTGTCCGGTTTCATACTTCTTTCCAAGTTTACTTTACTGCCGGTTTCAAGCAAACCGAGGTTAGATTTGTCGAGAGTTTCTTTGATTGCTGTTACCGTATAAGTTTCATCGATGAGTTTTACAACTGTAAGACAAACTCCGTTGTGCGATACACTTTGGTCTATTTTAAGCTCCGATACAAACGGACAGCTTAATGTGAAATGTACATTTTCTTTCTCTTTTTCGATATTCTTTACGAGACCCATTTGTTCTACTATTCCTGAAAACATTTTGTATAAGTTTTAGTTTTTAATAAATTTTTTACTTGCACTTTCGTTACCGGATACAAAATTAATAATATAAATTCCGGGCGGAAGTTCATTAATATCAATTTCAATAATTTGTTTTTTATATTTTTCTTTTATTTCTTTTACAATACTTCCCGAACCGGAATATATTGTCAAATTATCAAGTTTTATTTTTTCCGCAAGTTCTATTGTCAGTGTATCTGATACCGGGTTCGGACCGATTTTAATTTGTCTTGAAAAACCGGGTTCTTTAACATAATACACTTTTGAATTTCTTGTAATTATATCATTTTCGGGGTCAAATTCAATACGCTTCGGTTTAAAATTCAACGACAAATTATATTCTTGATTATCATATTCGTTATATAAATAAATAATCGTGTCAATATTATTTCCGTAAATTTTAAAAGGTAATTTAAGTTTAAAAAAATCGACGGAATTGTCTGTTTGTTCTTGTTCTATATTGATATTTACAATATTATCTTCATAGAAAGTATGATATATCGAATAAACAGGATAACCTTTTCCATAAATCCAATTATCAAATAAATAATTCAAATTTTCACCGGTTATTTGCTCGAAATGTCTCTGTAAATCAGAAGTTTTAGCATAATTATCAATAAGTTTTTCATCATGCAAATAGTTTTTTATTGAAGCAAAAAAAGTGTGTCTCCAATTTGCTTTCGGATTGTATGAAGTACCATTGAGGCTTTTGCATAACTCAAACTTGAATTAAAAACTCGATATACCGAACTTGTATCTTCCACAAAAACAGAACCGTGTTTTGAAAAAGTTGCCGAACGAATTTTACTGTATTTCCATGCCGAAAAATCTTTACTGTCCGGACTGATACCGTATTCGATTGTCAAGCCTTCCAAATAAGTTGCAAAGCCTTCGTTTAACCAAATATCTTGCCAGCTTCCGCAAGTTACATAATTTCCAAACCACTGATGTGCAAGCTCATGAGCAATAAGCGAATGTCTGAAACCTCCCATAAAACTCATAGTTTGATGCTCCATTCCCCCACCCCAGCCGAACTCTGCGTGTCCATATTTTTCATCGGCAAACGGATAAGTAATAAACAGCTTGTTATACAACTGCATAATAGGAATTACTTGCGGGGTGAGTTTTTTTGAGCGTTCTAAATTTTCGGGATAAACATAATTCAAAACCTCAATGGAATCTTCTTGCGGAACAGATACAAAATCCCGATAAACGGAATAATTTGTGATTGCAACAGCTATTAAATATGCGGCTATGGGGTGTCTGTGTTTCCAATGCGTAACAGTCAAACTGTCTGTTAGTTTTTTTTCGGATTGTAATAAGCCGTTGCTCGCAACTTTATATTGTTTAGGGTGAGTTACAAAAATATCAATGGAATCTATTTTGTCGTTAAGACTTTGCTTACAAGCCCACCAATCTTTTGCTCCGTACGGCTCTGATAATGTCCAAATTATCGGACTGCCGGAATGCTTTGATTTTTTAAACGAACCGAAACCGAACGAGCTTGGTTTCCCTTTATAAAAAACAGAAACAGAGTCAAGTTTACCTTTGGGAAGAATGTTGTCAAAATTTCCGGAAACAATATCGTCTTTATGGTTGTAATTTATTTTTTCACCTTTATGAACAATACTATCTACCTCTAATTCAGATGATAATTCAAAAGAAATTTTATTAAAATCTCCGGTTTCGGAAATAAAATAAGTTGTAATTTCACCTTCAATAAAAAAAACTTCCGGGTCTAATTTTAAATCAAAACGGTGATAAACAATATCATAAGCAAAATTATATTCT
Organism: Bacteroidales bacterium; assembly: GCA_029934265.1. Taxonomy (GTDB): domain Bacteria; phylum Bacteroidota; class Bacteroidia; order Bacteroidales; family JAADGE01; genus JAOZMN01. Next base: position 16,372 of record JAOZMN010000007.1, on the reverse strand, counting down.
TTACTTTGTAATTCAAAAGGTTTTTTATCAAATTGCGAATAAAAATCAATTCTGCTTTGCGAACAAGTATGTTCTTTACTTGTTTGCGAGTATATTTTTAAACTTAAAAATATAATTAAAATTGTTAAACCCGATACAGTAAATTTCATTATACTTTAATTTATCTTATAACTTATCTATTTCAGAATTAAGAATTCCTATTTTATTTTTATATGTTTCCAAATCGCTGATAATACGTGTTTTGGTACTTTTAAAAGTTTCTTTAAGGTTTGTAAACATATTGTTGTAATAACTAACAGCTTCGTTGAGGTTTTTGACGAAATCAACAAGTTGTTTTTTCTGTTTTTTCGTTGTATTTACACGTTCTTTTTGTATTTTTTCTTTAAGAAAATCGACATAAATTTTTAGTTCTTTTATAAACATATTCGGACGCTTATTCAAAGAAAAACCTGCTCTTCCGTATATGTGGTCTGTTATTTCTTTCAAACTCATCATTTTTGAAAAATAAGCCATATTCGGTCCGGGACAAACAGAAACTTCCGAACCTTCTATTTTTGTATCAAGATTATTTTCCAGCAAAGCCGAAGTTCCAAGCCCCACGCAAATACAGGCTTTTTCAATAATTTTATCAAATTTTGAGTGATATTCTTCTGCTGAAACTTCTTCTTTTTTTAGTTCATCAATTTTAATTTTTTGATACCTGCGCGATGCAGTACAAATCTTTTTCTCGGAATAATCGGTATTAGACACAAGAAACTGCTTCGGACAATTACTACCCGGTTTTCCTTGAGAAACAAGTTCCAGCTTTTTGAGGTCTTTCGTATTACCTGCCAAACTGTTAAATGGTACTCCCAGCGGAGAAATATCACTTAAATATAAATCTTTTTCACCGGCTTTTCGTAACAATTCACGAGTCGGCTTATCTACTGTTGTTGCTTCTTCTACCAACAAAAACGGTGTTCCCCAACCAACGGAATCCACTTCATAATGTTTCAACAGAAAATCATGTTCTTCCGCAGTACCTACTCCGCCTTGCGTGGTGATTTTTATTGGTAATTTAGATTTAGGAATAGTTTTATTTTCATCTTTTAAAGTCTTTATAAAAACTTCGTGGACACTGTCAATTAAAACTTCACGATTTTCTTTAAATTTCTCCAAAATAGGTCCCATTAAAAGTCCCTGCGTTGCAAAAGCATGACCTCCGCAATTTAAACCGGACTCCACTCTGTATTCTGAAACCCACAAACCTCTCTTAGCCAGAAATTTACCTTGTATAAGAGCTGATGTATAATCACTTACTTTCAAAACTATTTTTTTCTTGATATATCCGTCTTCATTCGGATAAAAATCGGTAAATTGAGAAAAATAACTGTAAAGGCGAGTATTTACACCGGCGGATAAAATTATAGACGACTCTAAATCACTGTTTGCATAACCTCGCAGTGCGGCATGAGCATCATTAAATTCGGTAGGAAGTTGCTCGTTTTTTATATAATTTTCCTTGTCTAATTTGGTCATTATATTTACGTCTATAGTTCCCTGAAACAAACTATTTTTAATTTCCGATATTATTTCATTTACATCAATGGAAGCCGAAGTTACATTTTTAAAAGTTTCTCTAAGCTCCGAACCGGAGGGTAACATACTTATATAATCTTTTATTTCATTTCCTTTTTCGTTAATGGAAGATTTTAATTTTTCAAATTTCTCTTGTGCCAAATCATTGACCAAATTCAAATAAGAAGTTATCCTTTTTGCTCTGAAATCTGCAACTTTATTGGTTATTTCTTGATAGGGAAGTCCGGATTTTTCGCAGTAAACCTTTCTGAGCTTTTCCATTAAAATATCATCGACCAACGATATTACGGAATTTATACCGAATTGTGATACTTTTATCGGAGTATCTATCGTAAAACCAGTTCCCATTACAGGTATGTGAAAAGTATGAGCCATTTTTTGATTTTTTTATATAGTTTTGATTTTTTTTACAAAATTAACAAAATAAAAATATAATACATCAAAAGAATTAATAATATTTTAATGTTCCGGTAAAGTTAAGATTTCACTTGGAGTGAAACTTTAACTAACTACAGATGCATAAAAAAAGCACACACAAGAAATTTCTTGTGTGTGCCTGCTCCTCCTCTTGGACTTGAACCAAGGACACCCTGATTAACAGTCAGGTGCTCTAACCAACTGAGCTAAGGAGGAATTTTTGTCATTCAGAAAATATTTTTTCAAATGCGATGCAAAAGTAATAGCTTTTTCGCAAAAAAAAAATATATTTGTAAAAAATTTCAATAAAAATCGGGTATGCTTTATTTTTAAAAATAAAAATACCAAAATAAAAAATATTATGAGCTTAATTGTAGTAGGAAGTGTGGCATTTGATGCCATTGAAACTCCATTCGGAAAGACAGATAAAATACTCGGCGGAGCAGGAACATTTATCAGCTTGGCGACATCGTATTTCAACAAAAAAACAAAAGTAATTTCTGTTGTAGGCGACGATTTTCCGCAAGAACACCTTGATTTATTAGTTAATCACAAAATCAATACGGAAGGTGTACAGATAAAAGAAGGTGAAAAAACTTTTTTCTGGTCGGGACGTTATCATAACGATATGAATTCTCGTGATACTTTAATAACAGAACTGAATGTTCTTGAAAATTTTGACCCGATAGTACCAAGTTCTTATCAAGATTGTAATTTTTTGATGCTCGGCAACTTATCGCCGGTAGTTCAACGTACTGTTATAGAAAGACTTGAAAAACGACCTCGCTTAATAGTTATGGACACTATGAATTTCTGGATGGACATAATGCTTACCGAACTCAAAAATACCATAAGCATGGTCGATGTCCTGACAATAAACGATGAAGAAGCAAGACAACTTTCCGGAGAATATTCATTGGTAAAAGCAGCAAGAAAAATTCTTAAAATGGGTCCGAAATATTTAATCATAAAAAAAGGCGAACACGGTGCTTTGCTTTTCAATAAAGATGAAGTATTTTTCGCTCCGGCACTTCCTTTGGAAGAGGTTTTCGACCCGACCGGTGCAGGTGATACTTTTGCAGGAGGTTTTATCGGATATTTATCGCAAAATAACGATATTTCTTTTGAAAACATGAAAACTGCCGTTATTATGGGTTCTGCAATGGCTTCTTTTACTGTCGAAAAATTCGGTACGGAAAGTTTACACAACTTAAAACAAGACGAAATATTTGCAAGAATGAAAAAATTTATCGACCTTGTCAAATTTGATTATTCAAACCATAAATGGTGAGAAACAATGAACAATGAACAGTTATCAGTGAACAAGTTAATAATTAATAAATAATCAACTATGGATAATAATATAAATTGGTCGGAACTCAGGTTCGGTTACATTAAAACAGATTATAACGTAAGATGTTATAACAGAAACGGTGAATGGGGACGCATTGAAGTGTCTTCTTCGGAAACCGTAACAATGCACATGGCAGCAACAGCCTTGCATTACGGACAACAAGCATTTGAAGGCTTAAAAGCATTTATGGGGAAAGACGGCAAAATTCGCCTTTTCAGATTTGAAGAAAATGCAAAACGATTGCAAGATTCCGCAAAAGGAATTTTAATGGCTGTTCCTCCTTTGGATTTATTCAAAAAAATGATATTCCAAGCCGTGAAAATGAACAGACGTTTTATTCCGCCTTATGGAATGGGGGCTTCGCTATATATCCGTCCGGTGCTTTACGGAACAGGAGCTACGGTTGGTGTACGACCTTCGAGCGAATATCTTTTTATGGTGTTTGTTTCACCGGTAGGATCGTATTTTAAAGAAGGTTTTTCTCCGGTTTCGATGTTGCTAACGAAAGAATTTGACAGAGCAGCACCTCTCGGAACAGGAAAATACAAAGTCGGCGGAAATTATGCGGCAAGTCTTACTTCCATGAAAAAAGCTCATGATGAAGGCTATGCAAATGTTCTTTTTCTGGATTCAAAAGAAAAAAAATATATAGATGAATGCGGACCGGCTAATTTTTTCGGTATTAAAGACAACAAATATATCACTCCGAAATCAGATTCTATTCTTCCCTCGATAACCAACAGAAGTTTGGAAGTTTTAGCAAAAGATATGGGCTTAACAGTTGAACGAAGAGAGGTTGAAGAAGCAGAACTTTCTACTTTTGAAGAAGTAGGCGCTTGCGGAACGGCGGCAGTTATCAGTCCTATTAATAAAATACACGACGACCAAACCGGTGAAACTTATTCTTACGGAGATAAACCCGGACCGATTTCAACTAAATTATTTGAAACTTTACAAGCTATCCAAATCGGTGATATTGAAGATAAATTCGGCTGGGTGGACATTGTGGAGTAATTCAATGGTACAAATTTAAAATAAAATTTTTATGCACATAGGAGTAGCAGGAAATATAGGTGCCGGAAAAACGACTTTAATTACACTTTTGTCGAAACAGTACGGCTGGGAAGCTCATTTTGAAGATGTCGATGATAATCCGTATCTTAATGATTTTTACGAAGATATGAAACGTTGGTCGTTTAACCTTCAAATTTATTTTCTACACAGCAGATTTAAGCGAGTTGTGGAAATAAGAGATTCCAAAGAAACAATTATTCAAGACAGAACAATTTACGAGGACGCTCATATTTTCGCACCGAATTTGCACGCTATGGGACTTATGACTACTCGTGATTTTGAAAATTACAAGCAACTTTTCAATTTGATGACAAGTTTAATAAATCCGCCCGATTTGCTTATTTATCTGCGTGCTTCCGTGCCGACATTAGTAAACAGAATACAAAAAAGAGGCAGAGAATACGAGGCGACTATAAGTATCGACTATCTGGCACGACTAAACGAACGATACGAGGCTTGGATTTCAGGATATAAAAGTAAATTACTTATTCTTGATGTAAATGACCGCAATTTCGTGGAAAACCCGGCAGATTTGAATTTTGTAATGGATAAAATAGGCTCGCAGTTACACGGACTTTTTTAAGGTCTTTTAATTCAAAAAAAAGAGCCTGAATTATGAATAATTCAGGCTCTTTTTTTACTTCCTTCCAAGTACTTACACTTTACGGATATTACTCTATATAATCCAATACTTTAAATTGTAATTTTTCCGTAAATATAGAAAAACATTAAAACACTCAACACAATACATTAATACTCAACTAATTAAGCAATATTAATACTAATATTATACAAAGTATCTTTTGAATCGACTTTTCTTCCTCTGCTGTAATTGAAACTGAATCTGAAAGTAAGCTCAAAATTTTCCGTAATCTTTTTACTTGCTGAAAATTCTGCTGAAAAAGAACGATGCTTATCATACCAAACAGTTTGAGGCTTTCTTACAATAGAAACAAAAAAATCTAATTTTTCCATAAGTTTAAGCCACTCACTATAAGAGCTATTCCAATCAAAACCTATTTTTTGCCATTTTTCCGGCATTGCGTCTGTATGCGTAATGTACATTCTTTCTGCAATTCCGTTATCATACCAAAAATTTGTATTATTTATACTGTAATATTTATATTTTTGACCGGAATTATCTCTGTATTTGGCTCTTACGCCCTTTTTTTTAAGTTCATTTTCCGTTGTTATACCGAGTGTTACTCCGTATAAAGGGAAAAATTCATTAGAATAGCCGTTTTTAAGGTGTCCTACGGCACTTTTAGGAATATCTCTTTGTGGTTCTTCTTTTTTTTCTAATAATTGTTTTTCGTTCTTATCTTGCTCTTTTTCTTGTATTTCCGGCAAATCTATTTTAAGAAAAACTTCATTTGCATTAATAAATTTTTTGATGTTTTTTTCTAATTTATATACAAAAAGTTCAAACTCTTTTTTTACTTTTTCATCTTCCGAAACTTGCTTTACAAGTGCTGTCAGCCTTATTATTATTGAATAATCCAAAGTACGTGTAACAATGATATTCTCTATTGTATAATCTAAATCATTAGTTTTTTTCTGTAATATAAGTGTAATTTTATCGTGTAATTTTTCAAAGGAACTTTGCAATTCGGAATTAAAAGCCGATAAACGATTTTTAAAATCATTGTCTTTTTCGTGCATATCCACATAAAAATCGACTGCATCTCCGGAAATACGAACTATATCGGAAATCCCCATTGTACTGTAAATTATTCTTATTTTTTCCAATACATAAATTAGCCTGTCAAGCTCAAAAAAATATTCTTTATATTCATTTTTCGGAAATATCTTTTCCCGCAATATTTCAAATATATTTTTATTTTTTTCCGGCAAGGAAATTTTATTTTTTAAATCTACTTTTATTAATGCTGTGTGTTTCATAAATTTTGAAATTGTAAATTATGAATTTCTTAAAAACCTTAATTTCCACAAGTTATTTGTACAATTATACTCAAAGTCCGAAAATAAGATAAAGAAATTGAGTTAAATATCACTTTCTATCGGCTTTTAATACTGAAAATAAACTGTTTACAGACTGTTTTATTAAAACTAAACTTTGCCGAAGTTAAGCAAATTAGTTCATTTTTATTGTCAAGTTTATAACTTTAGCAAAGTTTAGTTTTAACTCTCTTTAAAATATTTCACTATTTTTTCGGCTTTTGATTTACCTGTAATTTTGCTCAATTCTTCTACCGATTGCTCGGAAACTTTTTTAACGGATTTATATTTTGTAAGTAATAAAGTTATTGTTTGTCGTCCAATTCCGGGAATATTTTTAAGTTGAGAATTTATGAAATTTTTAGAACGTTTATCACGATGAAAAGTTATTCCGAAACGATGAGCTTCGTTCCTCGCATTCTGAATTACTTTTAAAGTTTCCGAATTTTTATCGAGATAAAGCGGATATTTATCACCGGGAAAAAATATTTCTTCAAGTTTTTTTGCTACTCCTATTATCGAAATTTTGCCTCTTAATTCCAATTTATCCAAACTTTTCAAAGCCGAACTCAACTGTCCCTTTCCTCCGTCTATAATTATAAGTTGAGGAAGTTCTTTTTTTTCGTCGAGCAAACGTTTGTATCTTCTGTAAATTACTTCTTCCATAGAAGCAAAATCATCAGGACCGACAACTGTTTTTATGTTAAATTTACGATAATCTTTCTTAAAAGGTTTTGCATTTCGGAAAACAACACAAGCCGCTACCGGATTAGTTCCCTGTATATTCGAGTTATCGAAACATTCTATATGAGCGGGAAGTTCTTTCAGATGCAAGTCTTTTTTCATAGTCTCCAAAATTCGGTTACTATGTCGTTCAGGGTCTATCAAACTGCGTTGTTTTATCTTGTCTAATCTGAAATATTTTACATTTCTTTGCGAAAGCTCCAACAGTTTCTTTTTATCACCTTTTAGAGGAATTATAATTTTAACATTCGGCAAATTATAATCTATTTTAAAAGGTAAAATCATTTCTTTTGCATTACTGAAACCTGACATTTTGGAATGTAAAATATCCGTAATTGCAATAGTTAAAAGCTCTTGGTCTGTTTCTTCGAGACGTTTTTTAAGTTCTACGGTATGCACCTGTATAATTGCTCCGGATACTACTTTAAGGAAATTTACATAAGCATAATTTTCATCTGAAAGTACGGAAAACACATCTACGTCTTCTATAACAGAACTTACAACGGTCGATTTACTTTGATATTCTGATAATATATCAATTTTATTTTTTATTTCATGAGCTTTTTCATAGTCAAAAACTTCCGAATATTTATACATTAATTCTTTCAGATATTTAACAACAGAACTTATATTTCCTTTAAGAATATTTCTTATTTGCTCTATCTGCTTGTTGTAATCTTCCGATGTTTGCTCTGCTACACAGGGAGCTTCGCAATTTTTAATATGATATTCCAAACAAACTTTAAACTTATTTTTATTGATATTTTCTTGGCTTAAATTAAGTTTACAAGTTCTTAATTTGAAAAGTTTTTTAAAAAGTTCAAGCAAAGTTCGTACAAGATAAATAGAGGTGTAAGGTCCATAGTATTTAGAACCGTCTTTTATTAATCTTCGAGTTTGATATACTCGTGGGAAATCTTCTTTTTTAATGCAAATCCAAGGGTATGATTTGTCATCTTTAAGTAAAACATTATAACGAGGGACATATTTTTTAATTAAATTATTTTCCAACAACAAAGCATCTGTTTCTGTTTCTACTACAATATGCTTTATTTCTCGAATATGCTTTACAAGTATCTTAGTTTTATAGTTATCCGTATTTTTATTAAAATAAGAGAGTACTCTTTTTTTTAAACTTTTAGCTTTCCCTACATAAATGACCTCTCCTTTTTTATCAAGATAACGATATACTCCGGGCTTATCGGGCAATGATTTTGCTGTCTTTTTTAATTGCTCCTGTATGTTTTTTATTTGTTCAGACATTTTTTAATTGCCGTTTTTTATCTTTTTTATTACGCTACTTCCCTACTCTATTATGATGTTCCACGTGGAACATTAACTTTAATTAGCGAGATATAAACACTTTACGAATGAAGTATATAATATGCCATAAGTTTTTTATAACAATATTAATTTCACTTTGTATTATTAAAAAGTTCAACAAGCTCAAATTTGTCAGAAGAAAACAATCCTTTATCACCGATTTTAAATTCGGGAATAACAAGCAAAGCCATAAACGATAAAGTCATAAGCGGACTTGTAAGTTTAGTGCCTGACGAAAGAGCTTGTTTGTTAATATTTTCGTATCTTTTTGCAAGTGTATCGGCATCAAGATTGCTTATAATTCCGGCAACAGGCAAAGGCAGAACCTCAATCTTTTCAGAAGTTTTAACCGCAATTGCTCCTTTTTCTTCTATAATAGAATTTATTACTTCCACAATATCCTCGTCAGTTACTCCAACAGCGATAATATTATGACTGTCATGTGCAATACTCTGCCCCATTGCACCATTTTTAAGTCCGAAGCCTTTAATGAAACCTACAACAGGTTTAGCATTCTTATCGTATCTATTCAAAACTACTATTTTAAGAATATCATTTTTTGTATCAGAAACAACATATCCGCTCTCTGTAAACGGCTCAACCATTATCTTTTTAGTAAATAACAATCCATCTTCCGATAAAATAACATTCATATTATCGGACATCTTTTTTATTTGTATATCTTCAAGTTCTATCTTTGATACTTCAAAATTATTAATAAGATTAACTGTATTCTTATCACTTTCCTTATCAACAAGAAAACATTTTTCACCATTTATGTAAGTCTCTTTTATATTGAAATCAGTCAAATTATCAACAATAACAAAGTCTGCGAGGTCTCCTTTTTGTAATAAACCTACATTTAACTTATAATGTTTCACCGGGTTTAAACTTGCGGCTCGCAAAACATTAAATAAATCACAACCTTTTGCTACTGCACGTTTAACGTGGTTGTTAATATGTCTTTTTTGTAAATCATCAGGGTGAGTATCATCTGTACAGAACATTACTTTATCCGGAAATTCATCTATTAAAGGATATAATTGTTCAAAATCTTTGGCGGCACTGCCTTCACGAATAAGAATATTCATTCCTTGATTAATCTTAAAAACAGCTTCTTCGTAAGTAGAGCATTCGTGGTCGGTAGAAATACCGGCTTTTGAATATTTAATTACCGGTTCGCCTGTCATTCCGGGAGCATGACCGTCTGTTGGCTTTCCTGCTTCTTTGGTAATTCTTATTCTTTCCGTTACATTTTTATCAGAATTTAAGACACCCGGAATATTCATCATTTCCGAAAGACAGACAAATTCTTTACGTTTTATTAAGCGTTTTGTCGTTTCTAAATCAATAGTTGCTCCGGCTGTTTCAAAAGTTGTAGCAGGCACGCAAGAGGGAACTCCAAAATAAAATTTAAGTGGTGAAAATTTTGCATTGTCAACCATATAATTGACTCCCTCCTCCCCCACTACATTTGCTATTTCATGTGGGTCAGTTACTACGGAAACAGTTCCGTGCTTCATTGCAAATTTCGCAATTTGCACAGGAACTAACATCGAACTTTCAATATGCACATGAGAATCTACAAATCCCGGAATAATAAATTTTTCACTATCTATTTCACACTCTACAACATTTACAATCTTATCATTTTCAACAATAATCTTCCCTTTATATACTCTCCTTTTTATTATATCTACAATATTTCCTTTATATTCCATAATACTTATTTATTTATAAAAAACAAATGTTCCACAAGGAACATTCAACATAAAGACTAAGACGTCAAGCAGTTACGTGTTTTTAAAAAACTTTAAAACTACATTTATAAATACAATTTCAAGCTAACAATTCTAACACCTTCAATTTTTCACAGCAAAACAATACTTACATATAAACCAAGTAACACACATATGGTATAAAATATTTTTTCACACAAAAATTCACCTTGTAATTAAAAACAAAATGTTCCACGTGGAACTCTTACTATACACAACTAAAGCACAAGCAATTAAGAGCTTTCTAATTAAATCCCATACAATACTATTTTGTATGCCATAAATGATTTAAAAAATCAACGCCCCATAAACACCAACATTACACTTACATCAGCCGGTGAAACTCCGGAAATACGAGAAGCTTGCCCTATACTTACAGGTCTGAATAATTCTAATTTTTGACGTGCCTCAATAGATATAGACTTCAATTTTTCGTACTTAAAATTCTCCGGAATTTTTAAATTTTCAAGTCGGATTAGTTTATCTGCATTTTCTCTTTCTCTATCGATATAACTTTGATATTTAATTAATATTTCTACTGCTTCCAATATTTCTACTTTATTTTCAATATTTTCTAAAAAATCGTTTAATTCCGGAACGACCTCAATCAAATGATTAATTTTAATTTCAGGACGCAATAAAATTGTATTTAATTTTCTTTTTTGATTCAATTTTGCAGAAGATAATTTTTCCAAAGCAATATTAATTTCTTCCGGAGCAATACTCTTTTGTTTCAAAAATTTTATAATCTCTTCAACTTTTTCATATTTAAAGACAACATTGTCATATCTTTTCTTCTCGGCAAGACCTATTTTATAAGCTTTTTCCGTTAAACGAAAATCCGCATTATCCTGTCGTAATAAAATACGATACTCTGCACGAGAAGTAAACATTCTATAAGGTTCATTCACACCCTTAGTAACCAAATCATCTATAAGAACACCGATATAAGCCTCGTCTCTTCTTAATACAAAATCATCTTTCTCGATAATACTCATAACGGCATTTATTCCGGCAATTAAACCCTGTGCAGCAGCTTCTTCGTAACCGGTAGTACCATTTACTTGACCTGCAAAATACAAATTTTTAATCACTTTAGATTCTAATGTCTGTTTCAAATAAACAGGGTCGAAATAATCATATTCAATTGCATAAGCCGGTTTTATTATCTTTACATTTTCGAGACCTTTCACTCTTTTAAGTGCTTTATACTGAACATCAAATGGTAAAGACGATGAAAAACCGTTTACATAATATTCTGTTGTTGTTTCACCTTCCGGTTCAAGAAAAAGTTGATGCTTATCACGTCCGGCAAAAGTTACCAACTTATCTTCTATACTCGGACAATAACGTGGTCCGATGCCGGAAATAACACCACTGAAAAGTGGTGAATTTTCAAACCCTGTTTCAAGAATAGTATGTGTTTCAGGATTGGTATATACAATAAAACAACTTCTTTTTTTTAAATTATTCTCAATATCCGCCAAAAATGAAAATGTACTTACTTTTTCATCACCTTTTTGTTCAATAACTTTACTAAAATCTATCGTTCTGCCGTCAATACGAGGAGGTGTCCCTGTTTTCATTTTCGATACAGGAATTCCAAGCTCTTTTAATTGCTCGGAAATTCCGAAAGATGCAGTTTCGGACATTCTTCCTCCTGCAAAATTATTTGTACCTATATGAATTTTTCCTTCAAGAAATGTGCCTGCTGTAAGTATTACTTTTTTTGCAGTAAACTCCATTCCTTGTTTAGTCCTTACGCCTGTAACAATCTTATTTTCAATCAATAAACCGGATACCATATCTTGCCAAAAATATAAATTGTCGGTTTGTTCGAGTTCTTCTCTCCATTTTATCGAAAATTGTATTCTGTCCGACTGCACACGAGGACTCCACATAGCCGGTCCTTTGGACAAATTAAGCATACGAAACTGTATGCTTGTTTTATCTGTAACTATTCCCATGAAACCTCCAAGTGCATCTATTTCTCTGACTATCTGTCCTTTTGCAATTCCCCCTACAGCAGGATTACAAGACATTTGGGCTATCTTATCCAAATCGCCGGTTATCAGCAATGTTTGCTGACCAAGTTTTGCGGAAGCTCTTGCGGCTTCACAACCTGCATGACCAGCTCCTATTACTATTATATCGTAATTAAACATGAAGTTCGCTATCAAATTTTAAATATTCTTTCAAATAATAATCTTCTTTTTTTGTCATTAATTCTTTATCGTCTTTTGTTTTATCATCAAAACCAAGCAAGTGTAATAAACCATGAAAAATTATTCTTAACAATTCATTATCAAAACTTACATTATATTTTTTTGAGTTCTCTTCTACTCTATCAATACTGATAAAAATATCACCGGAAATTTTTTTTTCTTCACAATAATCAAAAGTTATAACATCGGTATAATAATCATGCTCTAAATGCTTTTTATTTATGTCCAACAAATAATCATCGGAACAAAAAATGTATGACCATTCACCACATTGTTTTCCGTTTTCATTAATGATTGTTTCAATAAAAAGTTTCAAATTTTCTTCTTTTTCAAGAACAAAATATATATTTTCTGATTGAAATATTATTTCTTTATCAAACATAATAATAAATTTCATTAAAAAAGATGTTCCTTGTGGAACATCATCTCTAAAACATTATATTTTAATATATTACAAGATTTTCACCGGCAATAATTTAATTACTCTCCAATTTTCTCTGAATATTTTTCATATAAATTTTTATAAAAGTTATTCATTTTCAGATTATTATAAAATAAATCTTCATCGAAACCTGAATTTTCCGATTGTTTGTTAAAATATTCTTTCGGTGATTTATATTGTTTTTCTTGTCCTGTTTTTGATTGTCTTTTTTTCTCTTCTTCTCGTTGATTTTCTGCTTTTTCGGCTTCCAATAAACGTGTAGTTATTTCTTGCTGTCTTTTTAATAATTCAGGAGTTATTTTTTTATTCACTAAATCTTTTTCCGTTTCTTCAATCATCTTATTAATTTCATTCATCAATTTTTGAGACTTTGAATTTAAAGATTTTTTACCCATCATTTCTTGCATCATTTGTTTAAAAATTTCTTGTTGAGCAAGCTGTTGAGCAAGCTGTTTATTCATACCGTTTTTGCCCGACTTTCCGTTTTTGCCTTTCCCTTCCTTCATACCTTTCAGCATTTTTTCCATTGCTTTTTTCATTGCTTCTTGCTGTTTTTTAAGGTCTTTAAATGACGGCTCTCCTGAACTTTTTGGTTTATTGCATTTCTTTTTTCCTGAACCTCCGCCTCCTCCGGGTTGAGTATTTTTCATACTTTCAAGAATTTCATTTAATAGCAAAGCGAGTTTATTTGCGGAAGTCATTACTTCTTGCTGACGGCGTTGTGCATTGTTTTTTTTGCTGTCTTCTAAATCATTCAATGTATTTTGAATATTCGTATTTATTGCAGATAATTCTTTGCTAACCACAGAGTTAATCTGAAAAACTCTACTTGCTAAAGCTCGTAAAGAGTCTTCTATCATTGTAAAATCATCTCTTATATCAAGCTCTCTTTTGGTTATTTCTATATATTTAGGATTTCTTAAATTTGTCTGTTTCAACTCTTTCATTATCTCTTCTTGTGTGAAAGAAAAAGATAATAAGTTATCGAGAATTTGTCTTAATGCGTCTTCATCTTCTGAATTTTGTTCTTCTGAATTTCCTTCCATCATGGCTTCCATTTTATCAGCCATTTTTTTCATATTTTTCGAATTTTTTTTCTGAGATTCAGATGCTTTTTTTGATTTCTTTTTTTCTAATTGCTCCTTACTTTCTTTAAATTCTTCTTGAACTTCTTTTGACATTTCTTCAAAATCTTCAAGTTTCATTGGTTTCTTTAATTTTTCATTAATTTCTTTTGCTTCGTTATATTCTTTTTTAATCATGTCGAAACGTTCTTTAATTTCGGCTTGTTTTTCTTTTAAAAGTTCATTATCTGTCTCTTTACTCTGTGTTTCTTTTGATAATTTTTCTTGTTTTTCGGCTAATTTATTCAATTCGTTAATTGCTTCGTCAATTTTTTGTTCGGCTTCGTAACGTTTCAAAAGTTCAAGGTTTCTATCAAGTTCTTTATTCATATCTTCCATGCTCATTTCCATTTTCTCTGTGAGCTTATCCATAAGTTTTTTATCGAATTGCTTTTGCAGTTCTTCAATTTGTTTCATCAATTCTTTAAGCTCATCTGTCATAACGCTCTCCATAAGCTTTTGAAGTTGCTTTTGTTTTTCGAGAAGTTCTTTTTGTTGCTCGGATAAATCATTTTGCATTTCATTCTTAGCTTTATTTTCTTCTGCAGCTTGTTGGATAAGTTGTTCAAATTTTTTCTGTTTTTCTACAATACTTTTAAGCATTTGTGTTGTTTCCCATTCGGAACTTTCACCGGACATATTTTTTTGTTTTAACTCTGAAATATCCGATTGAATCTCTTTTGCAAGGGATATACTTTGCTCAATTTTAGAAGAAATATTTTCAGTAGCTTGATTTTCCAATCTGTTTTTTTCTTCGTAAGATGGAATACTAAAACTTTCGGTGTGTGTTCTTGCTGATTTACTGCCTGTTACACCATCATTATCCCAAACTTCAAAATAATATTGAACAGTTTTATCATCATCTTTTTCTAATTTGGAAAAATCTATTACATAGTAAAATTGTTGTTTTAATCTATTGCTTTCCAGTGATATAGGGATAGTTTTGAAAGTAATTTTCTTATCTTCGGGCTTAGTTTTCGAATCTACGGAACGATATTTTAAATTCAACGATTTTATTCCGTAATCGTCCCCTACTCTACCGTTAAAATAACTGACAAAAAAATTGGCAGAATCTTTAAGTGTATTCACCGAAATAGAAGGGTACAAATCCGGAACTACGGTTATGTGATAATCTACAAGGTTATCAAGTGTAAAAAAACTGTTCAATACCGATATTTTATATCCGAAATCGTTAAAAACAGTTTTCTCGACAGAGAAAATATTCTCCGTTCTATTTGCAGAAATTTCTTTGTTTTTATTATCCGTAAACTTCAATGAATCAATATCTTTGGTATTAAATTTCCATTTTAATTTCGTACCGTAAGGCACTACTATATCTCCGGTATTGCTGTAAGTTTTATTTTGTTCTCCGGTATATTTCGGAACATCTGCAAACAAAGAAAAATCAATTACAAGCGGTGAAGGAAGTACTTTTATATCGTAATTTTGTGAAGAAAACCTGTCAGCATCAAAATTAAACTTCAAATCATTATTCACATTTTTAAAAGTGTATTCAAAATCGGCTTTATTTTTTTTCTTCATCAAAAAACTATTTCCAAAGTATGATATAAAAACTTCATTAGGGACATAAATACCTGTTATTTCAAGTTTTACAGTAAAATCATCACCTTTTTTGAGGGACAATGTATCATTAAGCAAATTAAAATTAAAAGGTAAGGGTGCTTGATAAAATGTATTGTAATTTACAAGTCGCTCGTTACTTTCGGAAAAAATACGAGGATTAAATAAAAATATTCCTGCAAAAAGCAGTAAAACAGGCAATAAGAATTTCAAATACTTATAATTTTCTTTGTAATTTACAGCTTTTGGAAAGGAAAATACTTTAATTTTATCAATTTTTTGATTTATACCGGCTTCTATCAATAGACTGTTTTGAGTATTATTTTGTTCATGTAATTCTAAGATATTCAATAATTTATCTTTTATTTCGGAAAAATGTTCTGAAATAATTTCAGATGCTTCTCGATAGGATAAAATTTTTCCTATTTTCAACAGTTTAAGAGCCGGTAATATTATATATATCAATAATACGGAAGAAAGTCCGAGTATAAATGCAAAAAACAAAACAGTCCTTACATTAACGGAAAATCGTGCATAATACTCTGTTAATGAAGTTAATACATAAGCAGTTATAAGCATTGAAATTGTAAGTAAAGCTCCTTTCAAGAGTTTATTTTTATAGTACTTTCGTATGAAAGTATCTAATTTTAGTATAAGTGAGTTATATGTTGTCATCTTCTTATTTCTTTAATGTTTTAACCACTTTTGCGGGTCTAATTTTTGATTTGATTTCCATATCTGAAAATTTAAAATTCCTGAATTTGGTAAATTTT
>JAOZMN010000006.1 GCA_029934265.1 Bacteroidales bacterium | reverse complement strand
CAATTCATCAAGATTATGCTCTACTGCCAATCTTTCAATCGTCGATAAATTTACAGATTTATATTCTACCCTGTTTATATTAGTAAAACCAAACTTTGGCAATCTTCTTTGTAAAGGCATTTGACCGCCTTCAAAACCTATTTTTCTTGAATAACCTGAGCGTGATTTTTGACCTTTATGCCCTCTGGTGGAAGTTCCTCCTCGTCCTGAACCTTGTCCTCTACCAATTCTCTTTCGATTTTTAGTTGATCCTTTCGCAGGCTTTAAATTTTCTAATCTCATAATGCTGTATTATTTAGAAGTGTTCTCGACACTTACAAGATGATTCACTTTTTTTATCATTCCCTTAATGCAATCGCTGTTATCATGCTCTGCTTTGGAGTTTACTTTTTTAAGTCCAAGGGCTTGCACGGTAAGTTTCTGTCTTTTAGTGCTTCCTATGATACTTTTCTTTAATGTTACAACTATTTTTTCCATTTCGTAGTTCTTTCTAACCGTTAAAAACTTTATTTAGTTCTAATCCTCTCTGATCTCCAACCGTATATGCGTCTCGCAATTCAAGTAATGCTTTCATTGTTGCTTTTACCAAATTATGAGCATTTGAAGAACCTTTCGATTTTGCAAGAACGTCTGTAATCCCCACACTTTCAAGTACTGCTCGCATTGCTCCACCTGCTTTTACTCCTGTTCCGTGCGAAGCAGGTTTAATAAAAACCTTTGCTCCTCCATATTTAGCAAGTTGTTCGTGTGGTATAGTGCCATGTAAAATAGGTATCTTAAACAGATTCTTTTTTGCATCTTCAACTCCTTTAGCAATAGCAGTTGTAACCTCTCCAGCTTTTCCTAAACCGTGTCCGACAATATTTTTCTCGTCCCCGACTACAACAATAGCAGAAAAACTAAACGTTCGACCTCCTTTTGTTACCTTTGTTACTCTATTTATCGCTACTAATCTGTCTTTTAGTTCTAAATCAGCAGTTCTTACTTTTTTTATATTTTTTGACATAATTCTATCTAAAATTTAATTCCGCCTTTGCGTGTTGCTTCAGCAAATTCCTTAATTCTACCATGATACAGATAACCATTTCTGTCAAAAGTTACATTTGTAACATTTGCAGCATTAGCTCGCTCAGCAAATAATTTACCTACCAATCTTGCTTGCTGTTTTTTATCTGTTTTTTCGCCGGAGGCAATACTTTTTTCTTTAGAAGAAGCTGCCACAATAGTTTTTGATACATTATCATCAATCAACTGAGCATAAATATGCTTATTACTTCTAAAAACAGACAGGCGAGGTGTTTCAGCAGTGCCTGAAATCTTCTTTCGGATTCTACTTTTTATCCTAATTCTTCTTTCTCTTTTAGTCAAAGACATCTTTATAAAATTTTAAGGTCGCAGACCTGATATATCATTGCAAGTACTATGTTATACAACAACTATTTAAGTTAATAATCTACAGAAAACACTACGCAAACCGGCTCTATTACTTGGCTCCGGCAGCTGCTTTTCCTGCTTTACGTCTCAATTCCTCTCCAACAAATTTAATACCTTTTCCTTTATAAGGCTCTGGTTTTCTTAATGACCTGATTTTAGCGGCAACCTGACCTACAAGTTGTTTGTCGGCACTTTTAAGTATTATAATCGAATTTTGTCGTTTTTCTGTTTCAGCAACAACACTTACTTCTTTAGAGAGTTCAATTACTATGGGATGAGAATATCCTAAATGTAATTCTAATAATTGCCCCTTAGATGTAGCCTTATAACCGACTCCAACTAATTCCATCTTCTTTTCATAACCAGCGGAGACTCCAATTACCATATTTTTCAATAAAGAACGGTATAAACCGTGAAGTGATTTATGTTCTTTGGTATCTGACGGTCGAGTCAATATGATTAAATCCCCATCAACAGATACAGAAATATCCTTATGCACAACTTGTGAAAGATCTCCCAAGTTCCCCGATACCGTAACTAAATTATCTTTTGAAACTAATACTTTAACACCACCGGGAATCTGTACCGGCAACTTTCCTATTCTCGACATTATATAAATTTATTTTTAGGTCATCGACCTATTTATTTTATAGAATTCAACTGTCTGCAACGAAACAAAACAGCCAACAATTAAGCATTATTTAATGTTGCACTAATATACATAGCATAAAACTTCACCTCCAACATTTTCTAATCTTGCTTCCTTGTCTGTTATAATTCCCCTTGAAGTAGAAAGAATTGCAATTCCGAGTCCATTAAGAACTCTTGGTAATTCCTTTGAATTTGTATACTTTCTTAGTCCGGGCTTACTTACCCTTTGCATTTTTTTTATTGCCGAAACTTTTGTTTTCGGGTGGTATTTTAATGCAATTCGAATCCGTCCTTGATAATCTACTCCGTCTTCAAATTTATAACTCAAAATATATCCCTTGTCAAAAAGAATTTTAGTCATTTGCTTCCTAACATTCGAAGCAGGAATATCAACAACTCTATGCCTTGCCATGATTCCATTCCTAATTCTTGTCAGGTAATCTGCGATTGTATCTGTCATTTTTTTATTTTTAAGGTCGTCAACCTAATTTTATTATGGTACTCTTCATACTATTAATCAATAATCTAACTAAAGATATTAACTAATTTTGTATGAATACTTTACCAGCTTGCTTTTTTTACACCGGGAATAAGCCCTGCTGAAGCCATTTCTCTGAAGCATATTCGACTTATACCAAACTGTCTCATATAACCCTTAGGTCTCCCTGTTAATTTACACCTGTTGTGAAGCCTTACTTTTGAAGAATTTCTCGGTAATTTTTGTAATCCCTGATAGTCTCCGGCCTTCTTAAGTTCTTCTCGTTTTGCGGCATACTGTGCGACCATCTTTTTTCGCTTAACCTCACGAGCTTTCATTGATTCTTTTGCCATGTATTATTTTTTAAATGGTATTCCAAACTCTTTTAATAAATCAAATCCTTCCGCATCTGTATTTGCAGAAGTTACAAAAGTAATATTCATTCCTGTAATTTTATCGACCTTATCTATCTCAATTTCAGGAAATATAATTTGTTCCGTTATACCGAGTGTATAATTTCCTCTTCCGTCCAATTTAGCAGGCACTCCTCTAAAATCTCTTATCCTCGGAATAGATACAGAAATTAGTCTATCTAAGAATTCATACATTCTGTTTCCTCTCAACGTTACAGACACACCTATCGGCATATTACCTCTTAACTTAAAATTAGAAATATCTTTTTTTGAATATCTGATAACAGCTTTTTGTCCTGCAATAGCAGTCATTTCCTTCGACCCACTTTCTATCAATTTCTTATCGGCAACTGCCTTACCTATACCTTGGTTTAAAACTATCTTTTGTAATTTTGGCACCTGCATTATAGACTTATATTCAAATTTAGTCTTTAATGTAGGAACAACCTCGTCAAGATATTTTTTCTTTAATGCTGGTGTATATTTCATTACTTAATCTCTTGTTTATTTTTAGAACTTTTAGAGTACCGTACTAACTTGTCTGCATCATTTAACTTTCGTCCGACTCGGGTTGCTTTTCCAGTTTCCGGACAAACAAGCATCAAATTAGAAATATGTACAGCTGCCTCTTTCTTTACAATACCTCCTTGCGGATTTTCAGCATCAGGTTTTGCGTGTTTTGTAATAATTTTCACATCTTCAACGATAACCCTATTCTTGCTCTTTAACACCTCTAAAACTCTTCCTTGCTTACCTTTATCTTCTCCGGCATTAACAATTACAAGGTCTCCCTTTTTTATCTTTAACTTACTCATTTTTTTATATTTTAAGGTCGCTGACCTATTGTATTACGCCATATTTTTCAGTCTAATCCGCTTGGATGTAACTATATGTAAAAACACGTCAAATAAGAACTCCTTAAAGTACTTCAGGAGCCAAGGAAACAATTTTCATGTTTGTAGCCCTTAACTCTCGTGCTACCGGACCAAAAATACGAGTTCCCCTGATTTCACCTGCCGTGTTTAAAAGCACCACTGCATTGTCATCAAATCGAATATAAGAACCATCTTTCCTTCTTATTTCTTTTTTAGTTCTAACAACAATTCCTGTTGCAACCGTACCTTTTTTTATTTCTCCGGAAGGTATTGCCGACTTCACGGTAACTACAATTTTGTCACCGATTGTTGCATATCGCTTTTTTGTCCCACCGAGTACTCTAATACAAAGTACTTCTTTTGCTCCACTGTTATCTGCAACAGATAATCTTGATTCTTGTTGTATCATAATTATTTTGCTCTTTCTAATACCTCTACTAAACGCCAAGTTTTTCTTTTACTCAAAGGTCTGGTTTCCATTATTTTTACAAGATCCCCAGGCTTACAAGTATTTTCTTGGTCGTGTGCCAGATATTTTTTATTTTTTTTCACGTACTTACCGTAAATTTTATGCTTAAGCTTCCTACTAACCAAAACAGAAATTGTTTTATCCATCTTATCACTGCTAACAACTCCGACTCTCTCTTTTCTGAGATTTCTATTTTCCATGGTTCTCTATTTTGTATTATTTATTTCTCTTGCTCGTTTTTCTGTCTTTAACTTTGCAATAAGTTTCTTAGTTTTAGATATAATCTTTGGACTTTCTAATTCAGATACCGCATGATTTATTCTTAATTTCTGTAAAGCTAATTGCTCGTCTCCTATTTTACTGTCGATTTCGACATCAGACAATTCTCTGATTTCATTAATTTCCATAGCTATATATTTGTGTTTTCTTCATAATCCCTGCGAACGATAAATCTTGTTTTTACCGGTAATTTTTGAGCGGCAAGCCTCAATGCTTCTTTTGCAATTTTAAAAGGTACTCCTTCGGCTTCAAATATTATTCGTCCCGGATTTATTCTTGCAACAAAAAGTTCCGGAGCTCCTTTCCCCTTTCCCATTCTAACTTCGGCAGGCTTCTTTGTAACCGGCTTATCCGGAAAAACTCTTATCCAAATCTGCCCCTCTCTCTTCATATACCTTGTAACAGCTTGTCTCGCTGCCTCTATCTGTCGTCCTGTCATCCAAGCAAACTCAGTAGATTTAATTCCGAAAGAACCAAAAGCAAGAGTATTCCCTCTTCCTGCATTTCCTTTCATTCTACCCTTCTGTTGCTTTCTGTATTTTGTCTTCTTAGGTTGTAACATCAGTATCTATACTTTATTAATTCTTATACCCTTTTCTTCTTTTATTTCCTCCGGCTCCTGATTTTTTCTTATCTTGACTAAACTTAGGAGACAAATCTTTTTTTCCGTACACTTCACCTTTACATATCCAAACCTTCACGCCTATCAGTCCCGTTTTCGTTAATGCCTCAGCTTGGTGATAATCAATGTCTGCACGCAATGTATGCAAGGGAGTACGTCCTTCTTTATACATTTCAGAACGAGCCATCTCCGCACCATTAAGCCTGCCGGAAACCAATACTTTTATTCCTTGTGCTCCAACTCTCATTGTTGAAGATATTGCCATCCTTGTAGCTCTACGATACGCAACTTTACGCTCAACTTGTCTTGCTATATTTCTTGCAACAATAACAGCATCTAATTCCGGCTTTTTAATTTCAAAAATATTTATCTGAATATCTTTCTTTGTAAGTTTTCTAAGCTCTTCCTTTAGTTTATCAACTTCCTGTCCGCCTTTACCAATAATTATCCCGGGTCGTGATGTAGTAACGGTAACCGTTATTAGCTTCAAAGTTCTTTCTATTACAATTCTAGATATACTTGCTTCTGCTAACCTGACATTCAAGTATTTACGAATTTTCTCATCTTCCACCAATTTGTCGGCATAATCTCTGCCACCATACCAATTAGAATCCCAACCTCTAATAATTCCTAATCTGTTACTTATCGGATTTGTTTTTTGTCCCATTTAATTATTGTCTTTGCTTTCTAAAATAACTGTTACATGATTCGAACGCTTTCTAATTCGATGTGCCCTACCTTGTGGTGCAGGTTGATATCTTTTTAACATTCTTCCTGAATCGACATGAATCGTTTTAATAAAAATATCAGCATCTTCAATTCTGACATCTTCATTTTTCACTTGCCAATTTGCAATCGCTGATAACAACAATTTTTCTAATCGGAAAGATGCTTCTTTTGGAGAAAATTTCAATATGTCTAACGCCTTATTGACTTCAACACCTCTTATCTGGTCTGCTACTTGCCTCATTTTCCGAGGAGAAGTAGGACAATTATTGAGTTTAGCGAGATATATCGACTTTCTATCCTCTTTTCTTATTTCGGCTTTTAATCTTTTTCTTGCTCCCATTATTATTTATTTCTTTTTTTGATGACCTCTATAGGTTCGTGTGGGTGAAAATTCTCCTAATTTATGTCCAACCATATTTTCACTTACATAAACGGGAATAAATTTATTCCCGTTATGGACTGCTATAGTAAAACCCACAAAGTCGGGAGTAATAATACTACTTCTTGCCCATGTTTTAACAACGGTCTTCTTTCCGGATTCAATCAATTTATTGATTTTCCGTTCCAACTTGTAATCTATAAATGGTCCTTTTGATAGTGATCTGCTCATTATTTAATACAAATTAAGCTCATAGAGCGATTTAATTATATACTTTTGGCTACTTTAAAAAATCATCAATAACCTTACACTTTCAGTTTATTTCTTTCGACGTTCAACAATATATTTATTAGAAAACTTTTTCTTATATCTTGTCTTATATCCTTTCGCAAGAAGTCCTGTTCTTGACCTTGGGTGTCCTCCGGACGACCTTCCTTCGCCTCCTCCCATCGGATGATCGACAGGATTCATAGCAACCCCCCGCACTCTTGGTCTTCTTCCAAGCCATCTGCTCCTTCCGGCTTTTCCCGAACGCTCAAGAGCATGGTCAGAATTTGAGACACTTCCGATTGTAGCTTTACATTGCACCAATACTTTTCTGATTTCTCCCGAAGGTAATTTAATTGTTACATATTTCCCCTCTCTTGATACTAATTGTGCATAAGCTCCGGCACTCCTCACCATTACACCACCTCGTTTTGGTTGAAGTTCAATATTGTGAACAACTGTACCAAGCGGAATATCTGCAAGATATAAAGTATTTCCAATTTCAGGAGAACTTCCTTTACCGGAAAGTAATGTTTGCCCTACTTTTAATCCATTTGGGGCTAAAATATACCTCTTTTCACCGTCTGCATATACTAAAAGTGCAATTCTTGATGTCCTGTTAGGGTCATACTGAATAGAATCAACCTTACCGGGTATTCCGTCTTTATCTCTTACAAAATCTATAACACGATATTTTCTTTTATGACCTCCACCTAAGTAACGCATGGTCATTTTACCCGTATTATTTCTACCACCCGATTTATGAATTCCCTTTACTAAACTTTTTACCGGTTTTGAAGCAGTTATATCTTCAAAAGTATTTGCTACTTTTTTTCGTTGTCCGGGAGTTATCGGTTTTAATTTCCTTACAGCCATTTTTCTTTAAATATTACTAAAAAAGTCTATTGTATCACCTTCTGCAAGGCTTACTATTGCTTTCTTAAAAGTTTTACTTCGTCCTTTTACAATTCCGCTCTTAGTCTGCCTGAATTTACGTTTCCCACCAACTATCATAGTATTACAAGTTTCAACTGTTACACCATACAGGTCTTCAATCTCTTTCTTGATTTCTACTTTATTAGCTTTTTTCTCGACTACAAAACCGTATTTATTGAGTTGCTCTGTAAGCATCTCCATTTTTTCGCTTATTATCGGTTTTATTATAACACTCATTTTTTGTTGTTTACAGTTAATTTAACTAAATATATTATTAAAAACATCTATTGAACTTTCACTAAGTAATAAAGTTGAAGCATCAATTATATCATAAGTTGTTAATTCTGAAACTGTTGTAACTTTAGACTTTTTCAAATTTCGAGCTGACAAATATAGATTATTTTTTTTATTTGAAAGCACTAAAAGTGATTTTTTTTCACTTATTTTTAAATTTTCTGCAAAACTTATATAATTTTTAGTCTTAGGTGTCTCAAAATCAAAATCTTCGATGACAAATAAATTTTTAGAAATCTGTTTGTCTGAAAGTACAGATTTTCTTGCCAGCCGTTTTGTCTTTTTATTAAGCTTAAAGTGGTAAGACTTGCTGTTCGGTCCGAATGCTCTTCCGCCTCCTCTGAATATAGGCGATTTTATACTACCTGCACGAGCGGTTCCCGTCCCTTTCTGCTTTTTAATTTTGCGAGTACTTCCTGTTATAAATGCTCTTTCTTTTGATTGATGCGTACCTTGTCGTTTATTAGCACGATGTTGCTTCACATCAAGATATACTGCATGTTCATTGGGCTCGACAGCAAATACAGCATCATTCAATTCTACCTCTCTTCCTGTTTCTTCGCCCTTTATATTTAATACCGATGTTTTCATTAGCTTTCTATTATTATGTACGAACCTTTATGCCCCGGTACAGAACCTCTCAAAACAATTAAGTTTTGTTCGGGGATTATTTTCTCAATTTTTAAATTTAGTATTGTCTTAGTATCTCCTCCTGTTCTTCCTGCCATTCTCATTCCTTTAAATACTCTTGAAGGATAAGAAGACGCACCGATGGAACCAGGAGCTCTCAGTCTGTTATGCTGACCATGAGTTTTATCTCCAACTCCCTTGAAATTATATCGTTTTACTACTCCTTGGAAGCCTTTACCTTTACTTTTTCCTGACACATCAACCCAACCTATGTCTGCAAACAAATCAACTCCAACCGTATCTCCTAATTTACAGTCTTCAGGGAAAGGCTTAAACTCTACAAGTTTTCTTTTAGGTGTTGTTCCGGCTTTTTTGAAATGTCCGGTCATTGCTTTAGTAGTTCTCTTTTCTTTTTTCTCGTCAAAAGCCAACTGAACAGCATCGTAGCCGTCCTTCTCTTTTGTCTTAATTTGTGTTACAACACATGGACCGGCTTCTATCACAGTACATGGAATATTTATTCCCTCGGCACTGAATATGGATGTCATTCCAATTTTTTTTCCTATTAATCCGGGCATTTTTATTGTTTTTTATTATATATTGTCAATCTTTAAAATTTCAAAACCAATAATTTAAGGTCTTTTGACCTGCTTAATTTTGCTTACAACACTTTTATTTCGACTTCCACTCCACTTGGAAGTTCAAGTTTCATCAAAGCATCAACAGTTTTAGGAGTAGAACTATATATGTCAATAAGTCTTTTAAAAGAAGACAACTGAAACTGCTCTCTTGCTTTTTTATTTACAAATGTAGATTTCAACACGGTAAATATGCGCTTATGCGTCGGTAACGGTATAGGACCACTCACCACTGCACCTGCTGTTTTAACAGTTTTTACTATCTTTTCTGCTGAATTATCAACCAAATTATGGTCGTAAGACTTTAATTTTATTCTAATTTTCTGACTCATTGCTTATAGCTTATTAATAAAATCCTTTTATTTTTTTTATAATTTCTCTTGTTATATCACTCGGAACTTTTTCATAATGAGAAAATTCCATTGTCGTAGATGCTCTTCCGGAAGACAAAGTCCTTAGTACAGTAATGTATCCGAACTGCTCTGCTAAAGGTACTGTTGCTTTTATCAGTTGAATTTTACCCTTGTCTTCTGTTTCTTTTATATTACCTCGTCGTCTGTTCAAATCTGCAAGAATATCTCCCATATTTTCTACCGGAGTACTAATTTCAACATTCATAATAGGCTCAAGAAGTACAGGACCTGCAATCTTCGCCGCCTCTTTGAAAGCCAACTTAGATGCAATTTCAAAAGATAAAGCATCAGAATCAACATTATGATAAGAACCGTCCAATAATTCAACTTTTAAACTCTCTACTTTGAAACCTATTAAAGGTCCATTAAGCATTGCTTCTTTAAATGCTTTCTTAATCGGAGCTATAAATTCTTTCGGTATAGATCCGCCCTTAGTACTGTCTGTAAATTGAAATCCCTTTTCTTCACTTTTATTAGGAGAAATTACAACTTCAATATCCGCAAATTTTCCTCTTCCTCCTGTCTGCTTTTTAAACACCTTCCGGTATTTAACTATTTTTGTAATTGCTTCTTTGTATGTTACTTGTGGTTTTCCTTTACTACACTCAATTTCGTACTCTCGCTTAAGTCTGTCAATAAGTATTTCAAGATGCAATTCACCCATTCCTGAAATAATGGTTTGTCCTGTTTCCGTATCAACCCTTACTACAAAAGTGGGATCTTCTTCTGCCAATTTAGACAACGCAAGACTTAATTTGTCAATGTCTTTCTGTGTTTTCGGCTCTATTGCTACACCTATAACAGGTTCCGGAAAATCAATATTACCAAGAACTATTTGTTTATTTTCGTTACACAAGGTATCTCCTGTGCTTATATTTTTAAATCCCACTGCTCCACAAATGTCTCCTGCTTTTATTTCTTCCTTTGAAATTTGCTTATTTGCATGCATTTGATAAAGATGTGCAATTCTTTCTTTTTTTCGTGTTCGAGGGTTATAAACATACGAGCCGGCTTTCAAAACACCGGAATAAACTCTGATATAAGCTAAACGTCCAACAAACTTATCTGCTGCTATTTTAAAAACCAAAGCTGATAAAGGTTCATTTTCATCTGCCTTACGAAAAACTATTTCATCGTTCTTCGGATTAACACCCTCTATTGCCAATATATCAAGAGGACTCGGTAACAATTCAACTATTGCATCTAACAATCTTTGTACTCCTTTATTTTTAAATGCCGAACCACATAAAACGGGCACTATCACTCTATTTATTACTGCCTTTCGAGCAACTTTCATAAATTCCTCTACCGAAATAGAATCTCTGTCATCAAGAAACTTTTCAAGAATTACATCATCTTGTTCTACAACTGCCTCAATTAATTTTTCTCTCCAAAATTCAGTTTCTTCCTTATATTCTTCGGGAATCTCTTCCGTCTTAAATTCAGTACCTTCTCCTTCGTCCCAAATTAAAGCCTTCCTGTGTACCAAGTCGATAACTCCAACAAAATCCTCTTCCGAACCAATAGGTAAAAGAAACGGAATAGCATTTGCTTCAAGTTTGTCTTCAATTTCAGAAACAACTTTTAAAAAGTCAGCTCCTACTCTATCCATTTTATTCACAAATGCAATTCTCGGAACATTATACTTATCTGCCTGTCTCCAAACAGTTTCCGATTGAGGTTCAACTCCTCCAACAGCACAAAAAACTGCAACGGCACCATCAAGAACTCTCAAAGAACGTTCAACTTCAACAGTAAAATCAACATGTCCGGGAGTGTCAATGATATTAATTTTATGCTTAATATCTTCAAATTCCCAATAAGTTGTTGTAGCTGCCGATGTTATTGTAATCCCTCTTTCTTGCTCTTGCACCATCCAGTCCATAGTAGCTGCTCCATCGTGAACTTCACCTATTTTATAGGTAATACCGGTATAAAACAAAATCCTTTCGGTTGTAGTTGTTTTACCGGCATCAATGTGAGCCATTATGCCAATATTTCTTGTATTTTTAAGTGCTGTTGCCATCTAAACTTATAACAATACGTCAAATAACTTTAAAAATTCTTTAACTCTGTAATTTAAAATCTAAAATGTGCAAATGCTTTATTTGCTTCTGCCATTCTATGTACATCTTCTTTTCTTTTGTAAGCCCCTCCCTCTTCTTTGTAAGCTGCGATTATTTCGGAACCCAATTTTTCAGACATGGATTTACCGCCTCGTTTTCGTGCAAACAAAATCATGTTTTTTATACTTATCGAAATTTTTCTTTCTGGTCTTACTTCCATTGGTACTTGAAACGTAGCACCTCCAACCCTCCTACTCTTAACTTCAACTTGCGGAGTAATATTCTCTAAAGCTTTTTTCCAAATGTCAAGAGGAGCTTTTTCAATATCTTTTGCTCTTTCTTCTACAAAATCCATTGCATCATAAAAAATACTGAATGATTTATTTTTTTTACCGTTAAGCATTAAATCATTAACAAACCTTGTTACGAGTATATCGTTATATCTTGGGTCAGGAAGTATATTTCGCTTCTTTGGTTTAGATTTCCTCATCTTAAACTTTAATGTTAGGCTCTATGAGCCGGTTTAATAATATAATTTTTGAAAATATTGTAATTCAAATAATCTATTTTAATTACAATATCTATTTTTTGTCTTTCGGTTTTTTTGTACCGTATTTAGACCTTCTTTGCTTTCGGTCATCAACCCCTTGTGCATCGAGAGTTCCTCGAACCAAGTGGTATCGAACACCTGGTAAATCTTTCACACGACCACCCCTTACTAATACTATAGAGTGTTCTTGTAAATTATGCCCTTCTCCGGGAATATAGGCATTAACTTCTTTACCGTTAGTCAGCCTGACTCTTGCAACTTTTCTCATTGCTGAATTAGGTTTTTTAGGTGTTGTAGTATAAACTCTGATACAAACTCCTCGTCTTTGTGGACAAGAATCCAATGCTCGAGATTTACTTTTCTTTGTGATTTTTTTTCGTCCTTTACGAACCAGTTGTTGTATTGTAGGCATATCTTTTTACAAAATATTGATATTTCTGTTAAATTTCGGTTTGCAAAGTTATGATATATTTTTTTCTAAACAATAATATTTCAAAATAATTTTACTTTTTTTCATTATTTTTTTTTCAAACACCTTCAGAATAGTTATTAACACATAACTAACATATTGAATTTTAAACTTTTATTAATAAAAAATTTCCATTTCTTTTTTATATTTTTTTTTATAAAATAATTATTGAAATTTATACATATTTTTTTACATTTGCACGGCATCAAACTCGAATAAGAGTCTTCTATCTGTTTTAATAGAACAAAGTTGTGCAGATAAACACTTAACAAACACATTGTTATATGTGAATTGATGTAAGAAATAAAAAAAATCTGCGTAGGTAAATAAGTATTCGTTACACAAATTAATATGCTTCACTCTACATGATTTTTTTATTAGTAAGTCATTTCTATCGTAGAGAAAAATCTATAACGATAAGAAGGGTAGTGAAACAAATTATAAATTTCATTAGTATTACCAGATGTCAGCTTAACTGAATCAGCATCGTTTAATATTACAAAAGCTATATCGACATCTACTTACTGATAATTTTCTAACAATCGAATGCGTAAGCAACATTAAAAAGGTCAATAACCGGACATTTAACTAAACTACTTAAACTTATGAATTGTTTTAGTAGTAAATTAAACAAAGCCTTGATTAAAAATATGCAGACACTAATTTATGGTAATGACTACCATAATTTTCTACAAGAATAGCATGAATGTAATTAGTTTAATATTAACATCTTAACACTATTATTTTCTTATGAAAGTATATCAAACCAATGAAATCAGGAACATCGTTTTAATAGGAAATTCAAGTTCCGGGAAGACCACACTTGCAGAATCTATGATTTTTGCCGCAGGAGGAATAAAAAGGAAAGGAAATATAAACGATAAAAATACTTTATCTGACTACAAATCAATAGAACACGAATATGCTTGTTCTGTATTTTCATCGGTACTTCATGCTGAATGGAATAATTGTAAGATAAATATCTTAGATACCCCACGTGCCAGTGCCTTCGTAGGAGCAGCTGTGTCATCTTTATATGTTGCTGACAGTGCTGTGATGGTTTTGAACGCCCAAAACGGAGTAGAAGTTGGTACACAAATAACTTGGAGATATACCGAAAAGTTAAATAAACCGGTAATTTTTGTTGCAAATCATTTAGACCATGATCAAAGTAATTTTGCACAAACATTAGAACAATTAAACGGCTTATGCGGTTCCGGAGTAATTGTTATTCAATATCCGGTTAATATCGGTCCTAATTTCAACTCTGTTATTGATGTACTGACAATGAAAATGTACACATGGAACGACGGAAGTGCCGAGCCTGTCATTTCGGATATTCCGGAAAACGAAAAAGAAAAAGCAGATGAATATCACAACGCACTCGTTGAGGCGGCTGCTGAAAATGATGACAGCCTAATGGAAATTTTCTTTGAAAACGACGGTCTTACAGAAGACCAAATGCGTTCGGGAATAATGAAAGGCTTACTGGGAAGAAGTATGTTCCCTGTCTTCTGTACTTCTGCAAAACACGATTTGGGTTCCCGAAGACTTATGGATTTTATAACAAATGTAGCCCCTTCTCCCGAAAATGCTACAAAAATAAAAACTACCGAGGGAGAAGAAATTGCTTACGACAGTGCAGGAACTAAATCACTTTTTACATTCAAAAACACGGTAGAACAACACCTTGGCGAGGTTCTCTACTTTAAAGTAATGTCCGGCACAATAAAAGAGGGAGACGACCTTATAAATGTAAATAAGAACTCCAAAGAACGGGTTTCTCAATTACTTATCCCTAACGGAAAAGAACGAGATAAAGTAAGTGAAATTGTCGCAGGAGACATCGGAACTACAATCAAACTGAAAAATACAAAAGCAAATCATACTCTTTGCGAAAAAGGGAAAGAATTTGAATTTGAAGCAATTCCGTTTCCAAATGCAAAATACAGAGTTGCAATAAGTGCCAAAAACGAATCGGACGACGAAAAACTCGGAGAAGTTCTTCATAAACTTCATGATGAAGACCCGACTTGGATTCTTGAATACTCAAAAGAACTTAAACAGCTGATAATACACAGTCAGGGAGAATATCACATAAATACATTAAAATGGCATCTTGACAATGAATTCAAAATAGAAACAGAATTCTTCCCGCCTAAAATTCCTTACAGAGAAACCATAACAAAAGCGGCACAAGCCGATTACAGACACAAAAAACAATCCGGAGGTGCAGGACAATTCGGAGAAGTACATCTTATTATAGAACCATACACAGACGGTCAGGGACCTACAAAAGTCTTCAAAATAGGAGCTAAAGAACATTCTCTTTCGATACGAGACACTAAAGAAATGGACATGAACTGGGGCGGAAAATTAATGTTCTACAACTGTATCGTAGGAGGTTCGATTGATGCAAACTTTATGCCTGCAATTATAAAAGGTCTGATGGAAAAAATGGAAAACGGACCGCTTACCGGAAGTTATGCCAGAGATATAAATGTGTATGTTTACGATGGTAAAATGCACCAAGTAGATTCTAATGAAATTTCTTTCAAAATTGCCGGTTCGAAAGCATTTTCGGACGCATTTAAATCTGCGAAACCCAAATTAATGGAACCGATATATAATGTAGAAGTCTTTGTGCCGAGCGACTACATGGGAGACGTAATGAGCGACCTGCAAGGAAGACGTGCAATTATACAAGGAATGAGCAGTGAAAAAGGTATGGAAAAAATTATGGCGAAAGTTCCACTTGCCGAAATGAACAGGTATGCAACCGCTTTAAGTTCTGTAACACAAGGAAGTGCAACTTATGATATGACTTTTGCCGAATACAGTCCTGTTCCCGGCGATTTACAAGAAGAATTGATTAAAAAACACGCCGAACAAGAAGAAGAATAAACCGATTTTAATATCAAATACGAACAAGAAATGCCGTATATACGGCATTTCTTGTTTTTAATAAAAACATCAACTATTTAATGCACTTTACTTTAACAAAAAAATATTTAGGAAATCTTCAAAAAATAATTGAAGATAAAAATTCTGAAGCAGCAAAAAAATTGCTTGAAGGATTACACGCTGCAGATATTGCAGAAATTTACGACAAACTGAATATTCCGGAAGCAAAATTTCTTTATATGCTTCTTGAAGGTGAAAAAGCCGCCGATGTACTTGCCGAACTCGAAGATGATGACAGGGAACGTTTTATGTCAGCTTTGCCAAGTGAAGTCATTGCTCGAAAATTCATAGATTTTATGGATTCCGACGATGCAGCAGACGTTATTGCCGACCTTCCGGAAAATAAGCAAGAAGAAGTTCTTAAGCACATAAGCGATTTAGATTTAGACCAAGCCGGCGACATTGTTGATTTACTTTCTTACGAAGAAGACACAGCAGGAGGTCTTATGCGTAAAGAATACATTTCTGTAAAAATTGACGACAAAGTTGAAAAAGCGATAGAAGAAATCAGACTGCGGTCAGCCGAAGTCGATGATATTTACTATGTATATGTAACCGATGAAGACAATATTTTAAAAGGAACAATTTCTTTAAAACGGCTATTACTCTCCAAACCCAATACGATAGTAAAAGACATTAATAATAAAGAAGTTATATATGTAAAAGTCGATACAGATGACGAAAAAGTCGCATCAATCGCCGATAAATACGACCTTGTAGCACTCCCGGTAATCGACAGCATAGGACGACTTGAAGGAATAATCACCATTGACGACCTTGTAGATGTAATAAAAGAAGAAGCCGACAAAGATTATCAAATGATTTCAGGAATATCCGAAGATGTAGAACATTCCGATAAAATTTGGTTGCAAACAAGAGCAAGACTTCCTTGGTTGCTTATCGGACTTATAGGCGGAGTTTTCGGCTCACAAGTTATCGGTCTTTTTGAAGAAAATCTTGCAAAACACGCCGCAATGGCTTTTTTTATTCCGATGATAACTGCAATGGGCGGAAATGTCGGTGTTCAATCATCTTCGATAGTCGTTCAAGGAATTGCAAACAACACAATCGGACTAAACAGTATTTTCAAACGAATTATGAAAGAAATTTCGGTAGCTCTTATAAATGCAGTCGTATGCTCTTCAATAATTCTCATTTACAATTTACTTTTTACAGACTCCTTAGCTTTAACCCTGTCCGTAAGTGTTGCACTTTTTATGGTCATTATAACAGCCTCAATATTAGGAACTTTCATTCCTTTAACTTTAAACCGTTTCAAAATAGACCCGGCAGTAGCCACAGGACCTTTTATTACTACGATAAACGACATTCTCGGTCTTGCAATTTACCTCACAACAGGAGGAATTTTATATAATTTTTTTTAATTCAATTTCATTATGAACATATGTATAAAAACATTATTCGTATATATAATTATATTCATAAATACGAATACAATTTTTTCGCAAACAATTACAAAAGAAGCCAAAATAAGTATAATTACTTGTGCTCCCGGCGAAGAGATGTACACCGCTTTCGGGCATTCAGCCATAAGAGTAAACGACCCCGCAACCGGTACGGATTATGTTTTTAATTACGGAACTTTTAATTTCAACACCCCGAATTTTTATCTGAATTTCGTAAAAGGAGAGTTGGATTATATGCTTAGTGTTTCTACTTTCAAAAATTTTGTAAACGAATATATATATAATCAAAGGGGACTGAAAGAACAAAAATTAAATCTTACTTACAGACAAAAATTAAATATTTATGAATTTCTTGTCGAAAATGCACAACCCGAAAATAAATATTATCGTTACGATTTGTTTTTGGATAATTGTGCCACTCGCATAAAAGACGTTCTTAAAATATGCCTTGAAGACTCTCTGATTTTAGGAAAATCAGAATCCGGCAATGAAAGTTTCAGAAGTACTTGCGAAAAATATCTAACCGAAAACAAATGGGGACGTTTCGGCATGAACCTCGGCTTGGGACAAATTTCAGATATTGTATTAACAAATGAAAAATCAAGTTTTTTGCCTGATTATCTTTACTCTATCGTTAAAAATTCTCAAATTATTATAGACGGAAAAAAACAGCCCTTAGTAAAAAACGACACCTTTATATATAAGCCGAGAACAAAAGAACAATCCAAACATTTTTCATTAAGCCCTACCCTACTCTTTTGGAGTATCTTTTTTGTAATGATATTAATTTTTATTTACGAAAAAATTAAAAAAAGACACCTTATTATTATAGACCAATTTATTTTCTTCATTTTCGGAATACTCGGAATCGTTTTATTATTACTTTGGACTTCCACCGAACATTCCGGCGTAGTAAGAAATTGGAATTTATTATGGGCTTTGCCGACTCATTTTTTCATTTCTTTTTTTATGAAACGAAAAAATAAATTTATCGAGATTTATTTTATTATGTCCGGAATAATTACACTTTCTACTCTTATTTTTTGGTTTGTGATACCTCAAAGTTACGATATTGCTTTTATTCCGATAATTTTAATGCTTTTATTAGTCATTTTTAAAAATATAAACATTAAAAAAAATGAGACTAATTGACATATACAGAACTACATATCAAGACATTATGACAATTAAGATATAAATAATCTGCCATTTTTTCTTAATTTTTCCTATTTTACGAATTGGTATGCAAATTGATAAAAGAATAGCAAAACTTGCAAGTTTTTTAATTATTTTTGTTTAACCAATTTTAAAAATAGGAGGAACCAAGTTATGTTAATAAGAAGAAATGAATTTACACCGATGTACAAAGGATTTTTCGACAATTTTTTTAACGATGATTTCGGTTGGAAACAATCAAATTTTTCAAAAACCGAAACAACTCTTCCGGCAGTAAACATCAAAGATACAGAAGACAATTTTTTTGTCGGCATGGCTGCACCCGGAATGGATAAAAACGATTTCAAAATAAATATTGAAAACGATATTTTAACAATTTCATCGGAAAAGAAAGAAGAAAAAACCGAAGAGAACGAAAAATATTCTCGCAGAGAATACAGTTATCAATCTTTTCAAAGAAGTTTTAACATTCCGAGAGAAATAGTGGACAGCTCAAAAATTTCCGCAAAATACGAAAACGGCGAACTTACAGTTACAATCCCTAAACGAGAAGAAACAAAACCGCAAGCTCCCAAAAGTATCGAAATCGAGTAAATCCCGTCTTTCAAATCAAAAACACCCGATATTTTCAAAAATATCGGGTGTTTTTTGTTTAAAAATCAGATTTGGCATATCAACTTTGGCAAAGTTAGGTAAACCTATTAATAATCAAATTGTTAAAGCCTGTCAAATAAAACTTTGGTAAAGTTTTATTACTAAACTCAAATATTATCAGGCGAAAGCAAAATCTACAATCAAAAATCCGCAATCACCTTACTTTGCTAATGGTAATTCTTCCATCATAATATTTACTTCATTTCTGACATTTGCAATTAATTCTTCATTTTCAGGGTCAAGAATTACTTTGTCGATAAGTTTAACGATTATCGGCATTGCATCTTCTTTCAGACCTCTTGTAGTAACCGCCGGCGTTCCGACTCGTATTCCGGAAGTTTGAAAAGGTGAACGATTATCGAAAGGAACCATATTTTTATTTACGGTAATATCTGCTTTTTCAAGAGCCTTTTCGACAATTTTTCCGCTCGTTTCAGGGACTTTTGTTCTTAAATCTATAAGCATCGAATGATTATCCGTACCTCCGGAAATTACCTTATAGCCGGCTTTTACAAACTCATCAGCCATAACTTCCGCATTTTTAAGAACTTGTTTTTGATATTCTTTAAATTCATCAGTTAATGCTTCTCCGAATGCGACTGCTTTTGCCGCAATAATATGTTCCAAAGGTCCGCCTTGCGTTCCGGGAAAAACTCCGGAATCCAATATAGAAGACATCATTCTGATTTTTCCTTTCGGGGTTTTCTTTCCCATCGGATTTTCAAAATCTTCACCAAGTAAAATAAGTCCGCCTCTGGGTCCTCTCAAAGTTTTATGCGTCGTTGTCGTAACTATATGTGCATACGGAAATGGATTTTTAAGAAAGCCGGTTGCAATTAATCCGGCAGGGTGCGAAATATCGAACATTAATAAAGCTCCGATTTTATCGGCAATTTCTCTCATTCTTTTATAATCCCAATCTCGTGAATATGCCGAAGCTCCTCCGACAATTAATTTCGGTTTATGCTCCAAAGCAAGTTTTTCCATTTCATCGTAATCCACCTGACCGGTTTCTTCTTTTACGTTGTAAGAAACTGCATTATATAATATTCCCGAATAATT
This sequence comes from Bacteroidales bacterium, assembly GCA_029934265.1. Taxonomy (GTDB): domain Bacteria; phylum Bacteroidota; class Bacteroidia; order Bacteroidales; family JAADGE01; genus JAOZMN01. The sequence continues at coordinate 7,754 of JAOZMN010000006.1, read as the reverse complement.
TACAAAAGACCCGTGCGTAAGATGCCCGCCGTGCGACAAATTAAGTCCCAAGAAAGTATCTCCGGGTTTTAATACAGCAAGCATTACCGCCGAGTTTGCCTGTGCACCTGAATGCGGCTGGACATTCGCCCATACTGCTCCGAAAAGTTGTTTTGCACGATCAATTGCTATTTGCTCGGTTTTATCTACAATCTGACAACCTCCGTAATAACGTTTGCCGGGATAACCTTCGGCATATTTATTTGTAAGGGGCGACCCCATTGCGTCCATAACTTGCTTACTTACAAAATTTTCAGAAGCAATTAATTCAAGTCCTCTTTTTTGTCTTTGATATTCTTGATTTATTAAATCAAATACTAATTCATCTCTTTTCATTATATAAAATTAATTTAAGCTGTGTTTAACTTTGTAAAAATATATAAATAATTAAGTAAAAACACCGCAAGGTCTGAAAAAGACACTTGTGGGTATTACTTATGTGTAAAGTCTTCAACCTGTTATTAATAAAATAAAACCTTATTTTGTCATCATATACATACCGAAAAGGAAAGCAATCAACACCATTACGGAAATAGTAATACCTGTAAGTTGGTATTTTACCATTTTCTTTTGAATTGCCAGTTTCACTTCCGGATTTTCAGGAATCGGGGTCGATGAAATTTCATTAAATCGGTTTACTGCCGAAAGCTCTTTCTGTAAATTCATCACAGCATCAGTCATTTCTGCAAGTTCATGATGGCATTCTAAAAGCTTATCATTTAATTTTTTTATTTCCTTGTCTTTTTTTTCCAAATGCTTTTTATCGTCATTTTTCGATTCCGGACTTTTTGTTTCACCTGCTTTTTCTTTTAAAACAGTAAATTCTTTTTCTGTTTCCGACAACTTTTGTTTCAAGTCTTCATTCTCGATAGTCAATCCTGTTATTTTTAAATTGTTGTCGGCAATTATTTTTTTGCTTGCATCATCGGAAATGTCACCTGCCGTTTCATTTGCAAGCTTTTCTACAAGCTCAGGATATTGTTCAATAAGCAAATCCTTGTCTATCAAGTATTTATTATTCTCTTTCCAAACACCTTTAGTTCCGTCGAATTTTTGACATAACCTGTGGATAGTCGTCTGACTTTTTTCGCTAAAATCAATAGCTTCTTTTACCGTTAAAAACATACAAATAAATTTAGGGGTATATTATTTTTTCTTAATATTAAGAAAAAAAGTTTTTAATTAAGATTTTTTAAAACTATCGTTTTATAATTCCTAATTATCTTTATATCTGCAAAGTAAATAAAAAAAAAGTACTTTTAAAAACAAAAATTGTTTTTTCTTATATAAGTAAAATTTTTAAATGTTTACTAAGTTTATATATTTGCAAAAAAACATATATAAATTATTTTGTATAACATAATCTTTCACATTACAGATTGTGTTAAATATCATAAGTTTAAACTTCTTATTTTAAGTATCGTAAAATCATGAAGACAACTATAACATTAATTCTAACTTGCGTTGTTATTTTTAATACAACCGCACAAAAAACTATCGGGAAAGTGAAATTAAAAACTGATATTGATTCATTCAGCTATGCACTCGGAGTAAGCGTAGCTTCTAATCTCAAAAAACAAGAAATTTTTGATGTAAACCCTATTGCCATCGGGAAAGCTATTCAAGATGTTTACAGCGGTGTGCCGGATATGATGAAAGAAGACGAAGCAAACGAATTCATACAAAAATATTTTGAAAATATTGATGCCGAAAAATTTCCGGAAGCTGTAAAAACAGGGAAAAAATTTCTCGGAGAAAATTCAAAAAAAGAGGGAGTTGTAACTCTTAAAAGCGGTTTGCAGTATAAAATCATCAAAAAGGGCACAGGGAATATCCCGAGACAATCAGATAAGGTTAAAACTAATTACGAAGGAAAATTAATAGACGGAACGGTATTTGATTCTTCTTACAAAAGAGGAGAGCCACTCGTTTTCCCGGTAAACGGAGTTATTAAAGGTTGGACGGAAGCATTACTTTTAATGAAAGAGGGAGCAATTTGGGAATTATATATTCCTTACGACATTGCTTACGGCTCTCGTGATATGGGAGCAATAAAGCCTTACAGTACACTTATTTTTAAAATAGAACTTATATCCATAGAAAATTAAATTATAAACTTTTAAACATAATTATCAATAATGAAAAAACTATTAATTGTTGCAGTAGCAGCAGTCGTAATTGTCGGATTACAAGCGTGTAACCAAAACGAAGCAGAAAGTATCACAAAATCATCACCCGAAACAAATATTGATTCGGTTAGTTATTGTCTTGGTTTAGACATCGGAAGAGCAATGAAAAAGCAAGAAGCATCTGAAATAGACCCGGCTTTTTTATTGGCAGGATTTAAGGCCGGAATTGCAGACAGTAACATACTTGTCGGTGAAGATACCACAAAAGTTATCTTACAAAAATTTTTCGGAGAAAAACAAAAACTAATGGCTGAAAAAGCAAAAGCTGAAGCGAAAGCAAAATATGCAGGAAATATAGAAGAGGGACAAAAGTTCCTTGCGGAAAATTCTAAAAAAGAGGGTGTTGTAACATTGCCAAGCGGATTACAATACAAAATAATAAAACAGGGAACCGGAGCAATACCGAAATTAACAGACAAAGTTACGACTAACTACGAAGGACGCTTGATGAATGATACTATTTTTGACAGCTCTTATAAAAGAGGTGAACCTGCAACTTTCCCGGTACAAGGTGTAATTCCCGGTTGGACTGAAGCTTTACAACTCATGAAAACCGGAGCAGAATGGGAACTTTATATTCCACAAGAACTTGCATACGGCGACAGAGATATGGGGTCAATAAAACCGTACAGTACACTTATTTTTAAAATCGAACTACTTAAAATTGAAAAAGAGGACAAATAATTTTCGCAAAAATAAATAATAATGAAAAAAATAATAATTATAATACTTGTTGTATTTTCCGTATCTCAAAGTTTCGGACAACGCAAAAAGAAGACTGAACTTAAAACTTTTAACGACTCGGTCAGCTATGCACTCGGTATGGATATTGGCAGAGCAATGAAAAATCAAAACGTTACCGAACTTAATAGCGACTTAATAAAAAAAGGATTTGATGTAATTATTGCTGATAAGAATATTTTGTTCAGTGAAGATACGACAAAACAAATTTTGCAAAAATTTTTCGGAGAAAAGCAAAAAAGAATGCAGGAAAAAGAAAAAAAAGAAAATGAAGTAAAATATGCCGAAAATTTAAAAACCGGTTCCGATTTCCTTGCTAAAAATGCAAAAGAAGAAGGAGTCATTACAACAAAAAGCGGATTACAATATAAAATCATCAAAGCCGGAGACGGAGCAATGCCTACAAAAGACAGCAAAGTAAAAACACATTACAAAGGAACACTTATCGACGGAACAACTTTTGACAGCTCCTACGAGCGGGGAGAACCCATAACATTTCCTGTGTCCGGAGTTATTCCCGGCTGGACGGAAGCATTGCAATTAATGAAAGTCGGTGCAAAATGGGAACTTTACATTCCGCAAGAACTTGCTTACGGCGACCGTGATATGGGAAAAATAAAACCTTACAGTACACTCATTTTTGTAGTTGAACTTTTGGAAATTGAACCTCCTGAATAATTAAGGTCGCTGACCACTTTAATGTTACTTACTCGTGTAAAATCATTGAATCAAAAAATATTTATCAATTTAAAAATATTAAAAGTGAACACAACAGGAACTATTTTTACAGAAAGGGGCGAAATGAAATTCGAGCTTTACAAAGAAGACACCCCGAATACAGCATCTAATTTTGCGACATTAATCGACAAAAAATTTTATGACGGTCTAACATTTCATCGAGTAATCAATGATTTTGTAATACAAGGCGGTTGCCCGAAAGGAGACGGAACCGGCGGGCCCGGTTACAGTATAAAATGCGAAACACAAGGCGGAAACCAAAAACACGACAAAGGAGTACTATCTATGGCTCATGCAGGCAAAGATACCGGAGGTTCACAGTTTTTCATATGCCATAACAGACAAAACACGGCACACCTCGACGGAGTACATACTTGCTTCGGAAGAATAGTCGAAGGTTTGGATATTATAGATAAAATTTCCGGCGGCGACAAAATACTTAAAATAGAAATGGACAAATAAAATAATAATTATGAGTTTAGAAATTGAAGGAAACGTACACAAAATTTTACCCGAACAAACAGGAGAAGGACGAAACGGCAAATGGGTAAAACAAGATTTTGTTATAGAAACAGATGATAAATATCCTAAAAAAATATGTTTTTCTGCTTGGGGAGACAAAGCAGATATTGTCAAAACGTTGAATACGGGAGATACTGTAAAAATAAGCTTTAATGTAGAATCTCGTGAATTTAAAGACAGGTGGTACACCGATTTAAGACCTTGGAAAATAGAAAAAAATCCTACAGCATCAAGTTCCGGAGCAGAAAACATACCTAAATTTACCGAAGACGACATTCCTCCACCGGAAGAGGAAGACTTACCGTTCTAAATATCAGTGTCTATCCGGTATGTATATTAATATCTTGAAAACACTAAATTAGAATAGTTTTAACTATTCGTTATAAAATACCGGACACATTATATCAATACTCAAAACGGTATTAAATATAATATGTTTTTTATTTTGACAGAATAAAAAACATGATATTTATCAAGTAAAAAATATCGAATAAATGTTTATACTTTATATATAATTATTATCTTTGAAAAATATAATTAATAACCGGGGCTAAGACCCCATTCTTATAATAAATAAATAAATATTATGGCAAAAATAAGAGGAGCAATAGTAGTTGATACTGAGTATTGTAAAGGCTGTAATTTGTGTGTTGTTGCTTGTCCGACAAGTGTTATCGAACTTAGCGAGCAGGTAAACGGAAAAGGATTTAACTATGCGTATCCGGCAAATCATCTCGCTTGTACAGGATGTATGAGTTGTTCGTTGGTATGTCCGGACTCTGTAATAACAGTTTACAGATTAAAACCTCAAAAATAAGAGTGTCGCATAGTAATTTTAAAAATTAACAAAAAACTTTTTTATAATGGAAGAAGTAAAATTAATGAAGGGCAACGAGGCACTCGCCGAAGCGGCCATCAGATGCGGAACAGATGCATATTTTGGTTACCCGATAACTCCGCAATCTGAAGTAATCGAGTATTTAATGCTTAACGAACCTCACAAGCGTACAGGAATGGTCGTTTTGCAAGCTGAAAGTGAAGTTGCGGCAATAAATATGGTTTACGGAGCTGCCGCTTGTGGGAAAAAAACAATGACAAGCTCATCGAGTCCCGGTATCAGCCTAAAGCAAGAAGGAATTTCATATATAGCAGGTGCTGAATTACCATGTCTTATAGTAAATGTAGTAAGAGGCGGACCGGGACTCGGAACAATTCAACCATCTCAAGCAGATTATTTCCAAGCTGTAAAAGGCGGAGGACACGGTGATTATAACTTACTTGTATTAGCTCCGGCTACAGTACAAGAAATGGCTGATTTTGTAGGAACAGGCTACGACCTTGCTTTCAAATACAGAACTCCCGTAATGATTCTATCGGACGGACTTATCGGACAAATGATGGAAAAAGTAACATTTGAACCCCAACAAGAAAGACTAAGCGATGATGAAATCGAAAAAAGATACGGAAGTTGGGCTACACTCGGCAGAAAAAAAGAAAATATAGGAGATAGAAATTTTATCACATCTCTTGATTTGAAAGCCGAAGATATGGAAGAGCATAATAATCATTTGCAAGAAAAATATCGAGAAATAGAAAAAAACGAAGTAAAATACGAAGAAATAAATTGCGATGATGCAGATTATCTTCTTGTAGCTTTCGGTTCTGTTGCTCGAATTTGCAAAAAAGCCGCAGAAATAAGCAAAAAAAGAGGAGTAAAAGTTGGAGTTTTACGACCAATTACTCTATGGCCTTTCCCTAAAGAAAAAATATCGGAACTCGCCGACAACGTAAAAGGAATACTTACCGTTGAAATGAATACAGGTCAAATGGTGGAAGATGTCAGACTTTCGGTAAACGGCAAAATTCCGGTTGAATTTTACGGAAGAATGGGCGGAGTAGTACCATCACCCGAAGAAATCAGTAATGCAATTGAACAAAAACTAATAGGAGGATAAAAAAATGAGCGAAACAATAATAACACCTGAGGAAGTAATTGCCAAAGGACAAATAGTACATGCCAAATCAGACTATTTTACAGATAAACCTTTATCATACTGTCCCGGTTGCGGACACGGCGTTGTACACAGATTAGTGCTGGAAGTTCTTGAAGAACTTGGAGTTATAGACCAAACTATCGGAATCGCTCCGGTCGGTTGCTCGGTTTTGGCTTATGAATTTTTGAATATTGATATGCAACAAGCCGCTCACGGAAGAGCCGCCGCAGTTGCAACCGGGATAAAAAGAGTTTATCCGGATAGAATCGTATTTTCATATCAAGGAGACGGAGACCTTGCCGCAATAGGTACAGCCGAAACCATACACGCTTGTAACAGAGGTGAAAATTTTACTTTTATCTTTGTAAACAACGGTATATACGGAATGACCGGCGGACAAATGGCTCCCACAACTTTACCCGGTATGAAATCGTCAACCTCTCCATTCGGCAGGAATGTTGAAACAATGGGACACCCGCTAAAAATGACAGAATTAGTAGCACAACTACCGGGGACGTCTTACGTAACAAGACAAGCAGTTCATAAACCCGGATTAGTCCGAAAAACAAAAAAAGCCATCAAGAAAGCATTCCAAATGCAAATTGAAGGTAAAGGCACTACTTTTGTAGAAGTAGTATCTAACTGTAACTCAGGCTGGAAGATGTCTCCCGTAGAGTCCAACGAATGGTTACACGAAAATATGTTACCTTTCTATCCGCTTGGCGATTTGAAAGGATAAGGTATTCGACCTATTTATAGAGACAAAATCGCATATACAAAGCACTTTGTCTCATATTAACGGTTAATTATTAATGATTAATTACTGATAAATTTATTTAGAATTTGTCTATATTTGATTACTGCATTAATTGCAGACTTAAATTTTAATAAAATGACAGAAGAAATAATTATAGCAGGTTTTGGAGGTCAAGGAGTATTGTCGATGGGTAAAATTTTGGCTTATTCCGGAATAATGCAAGACCAAGAAGTAAGCTGGATGCCTTCCTACGGACCCGAAATGAGAGGAGGGACTGCAAATGTAATGGTAATACTCAGCGACGATATTATAAGCTCTCCGGTTGTAAACGAATTTGATACGGCAATCATACTTAACCAACAATCAATGGATAAGTTTGAAGAAACCGTAAAGCCCGGAGGAGTTATGCTTTTCGACCCGAATGGTATTACCAAATTACCCACAAGAACAGATATTTCCATATACGAAATTGAAGGTGCAAAAGAAGCATCAAAAATGAAAAGTACAAAAACTTTCAATATGATTGTTCTCGGAGCTTATCTGAAAGTCAAACCTATCGTAAAAATGGACAATGTTCTTAAAGGACTTATGAAATCTTTACCCGAAAGACACCACCATCTTATTCCTCTTAATGAAGAAGCAATTGGAGTAGGTGCAGGAAAGGTAAAAGAATATTCACCGGCATAATTTTTGATATTGAAGAGAAGAAATTACCGAAAATTTTAGGCTCAAGTTTGAAATTGAGTTGTTTTTTTGTATCTTTACAAAAAAACA
>JAOZMN010000455.1 GCA_029934265.1 Bacteroidales bacterium | reverse complement strand
TTTTTTATTTCGTATTCCGGTAAAATATTCTAAAAAGTGATAAGAATAAACTTATCACTTTTTATTTCATGCAAACAAATCTGAAAATTCATTCTATGGTTGCTTTTAATCCTAATTGTTCCAATTTTTTACGATATTTTCTTAAATCTTTTTTCTTTCCTTTTTTTACATCGCAACTTCCCTTATAATGAACAAGATATGTACATTGGACTGCCTGCTCATTTTCATGATTACAAACTTTAATAAGAGCATCTATTACAAAATCGAAAGAATGAAAATCATCGTTGTGCAGAATCAAAAAATTGCTTCCTTTTTCTTCCGTAGTAAGTTGTTCTTGGTCGTATGTCAGGTCTTGTTCGTTGTATTTCATGGTTTTAATTTGTAAAGTTACTAATATTACGACTTTTTTCCGTAAGCCGAATTAAATACCCTGTTTTTTCGATAATTTAACAGCTTTCGAGACGCTTATTTTTATTCCGTCTTTGTATGCTGTTATAAATCCGTCTTTGTAACCGTCTTTTATTAAGCCGATTTTAAGTTTTTTGACGGCTTCATAAGTTTTTTCTTTTCCTACAGAATAAGTTGTCAATCCGTTTTTATCTTTACGAATGTCAATTTTATATTTTTTTGATATTTTATCGAACATTGCTTGCTCTTTTTCAGTAAGTTTAAGTGTATAAGCTCCAAGTTGGACGGCGAAAAATATTTCTGTTTTAGACTTTTTGACATTTGCTTTTGTCAGTTCTTTTGCTTTTTTCAAATTTATACTTTTTCCGTTTTTATAAGCTGTGATAAAAGCTTTTTCAAAAGATTTTGCAACTTCTTTTTTCTTAGCATTTGCTTTTTTGTAAGAATCATATTTTCCTACCATATATTTAATTCCTTTTGAAGTTTTTTCTTGAAAAACAGGGGCAAGCATTTTTAATTCTTCATTAGTTTTCGGTTGTGAAAAAAGTCCTATTTGTACAGAATAAATAATACCTTTACTCAAGGTGATGTCATCGTATTTTGTATTATTTTTATCTTTATCGGTTTGAGTTTCTGTTTTTTCGTCAATTTTTACGACTTCTAAATCTTCAACTTTGCCGGTAAGGATTGCCATTTCTTTTTCCTTTGTTTTTTTATACTCCGAATTTTTCACAAGGTTTTTTTTACCCAAACTGTAAGAAGATATTTTTTTTCCATCTTTATAAGCTACTATAAAAGCATCTTTATACTTCTTTCTAATTTCGGCAAGTGCGTAATCTGCCGCTTCCGAAGTTCTGTATTTTCCCACAAAAAATCTTTTATGCGGACTTCCTTTAAAAGTATCGTAACTTATAGGTGAAAATTTTGCATAATCGGCTATCGAAAGATTATATTTAAAAAATCCGGTTTGAATTTTAAACACGATACCCTTCGCAGGTTTCAATTTCGCCGTTTTTTGTTGCTCTACGGAATAAACAAAACTTCCCGAATATATAAATTTACTTTTATTGACTACCACCTTTTTTTTATTACCCGGAGTAATTATACTGTCGGATTGACCGTTTCCATTATTAACATTCGTAGTATCAGCAATATCAGGATTTGATATTATTTGCTCGTTGTTTCCTGCTTTTGTTACAGGAAGTCCCAAATATGTACAATATGCGTTTTCCTGTTCTTGAATTGCAGAAAGTCGTAATATCAATGCGTCTTGTAACCTCTGATATTTTTTATGTTTAATAGATTTAAAACCGGCATCCATTACCAAGTTTTTTGAATTTGAAAATAAAGCTCTTGCGTGTTTTTCATACTCCCTGCCTGTTTTTCTTTTCTCACTCTCAGATTTTGGACGTAAATTAACAAAATTTCTTTCATAAATATTATATCTGCTTTCGTTAATAGAAAGATAGGTTTGAGCCGTTTTAATTTGCTTATAAAATACTTTCATTTCAATATTAGCAGCTTCGTTTTTTAGTTTTTCTTTAAGTATTTTATTTTTTTCGGTTCCAACTTTATTGTAAAGATATTCTATTTTAACATAATCATTTTCAATATCATATTTTATTGCATCTGTTTTACTTTCTTTTTCTTTGAGTTGTTTCAACAACATCTTATCCGCCTTATTTATTTTCAATTTCGGAATAATAATATCTGCTTTTGATTTATACAAATTTTTATCCGTTTCGGGTTTGTAATTACTTTTATAAACAAATTTCTTTTCCGGTACGACCTTAACAGTATCCTTATTGTTTACAACTTCCTTTTTTGCTCCTGTAAGTTCTGCATCTTTTTTGTACAAACCGAAAGCAAGTTCCATTATTTTAATTGATTTTTTTTGTGATTCGATTGCTTGCTTCTGCAATTCGGATTTACGAATATCCGTATTTGAAAGAGCTTTTTTTCGCAAGGAAACTGCTTTGTTGAAAATTCCGATTGCTTTTCTCGCAGTATCTTTTGCCGCCTTGTGCTCTACTGATTTATCGAAAGTTAAACCGGCAAATTTATTGTTGTAAATTGTATATTTTTGCGTATAATATCCGTTTAGAGCCGAATATGGCTTTGATGTTATTTTATTAATTTTTTTATAATATTTTACAATTTTTTTTGCAAAATTTTTCTTGTCTTTGTGGTA
>JAOZMN010000454.1 GCA_029934265.1 Bacteroidales bacterium | reverse complement strand
ATAAGCAATTTTCAAGAAAAAATCGAAAATATAATTTTTAATTTTAACACAGCTGCCGATAAATATGATAAATGTCTTACAATTTTCAGAGACATTAATGGTAAGTACAACGAACTTAACGATTTACACATGATGTACACCGACGAACTCGACAAGCAAATCAAACAGCTAACAACAGAGTTCGATTCTACTCTTTATTATTTCGATAATTACAAAAAAGCATTAAAAACATTTCCCGTAAAGGAATACAAACAGGATTATAAACTTCGTAAAATTATTGTTTATCGCTTGGACGGATTGACAAGTTCGAGTTTTTTTGATAATACCGTTGTTCTGTGGGATTATAAAATATGGGCAGACGAACTTTATCTGGCAAACGACAAAAAAATAGACCCGCTTCGTAAACTGATAAAAGAAGCCGACAAAAATATAGAGGCAGACCTGAAACTTGCAAAATCAGACAAAATTCTTCCGGAAAATCACAAACCTTATGTTTTAGAACAAGAATTAATGTTTGCCATCAGTCGCTTTGACAGTCGGCATTTGGTTTTTGATATTTTTAATTATAAACAGAATCAAACAGATTTTTTAAACTTTGCAAAAGATACAGTAAGCACCGCAAATACTCGACACAATACAGGTTACAGAAAAAAAGCAAGGTTTTATTACGAACTTCTTGAAAAAAAACAAATTTGCGACAGTCTGATTAAAGAATTACAATCCGAAAATGTTACAAACAAAATGAATTTCAATAAATACGAAGAACTTTTTAAAGCTAAATTCAATGATATTGACGGACTTATTGCTTATGAAAGATTACAACCAACTTTGAATAATAAAATATTGCAAGACGGTTTCAATGATTATCAAAAATTTATCGGTAAATACAAAAACAGACATCTGAAAAAAGACAGTTTTATTAATTTCAATAAAATAAAAATACCTTTATTCATAAGCAAACCGTCAAATACCGACGATATTAATATCGAAAAATATTTCACTACGGATATTTCGGAAGACAACAAGGGTGATTTATATATTTTAGGCTACAAACAAATAAAAGCCAAGAACAAAAAGGCATTCATAGCAAAAACTTCAAAACTCGAAAAAGTACTGTGGTTGAAATATTTAGATATTAAATTCGATGAAAATAAAATTACCGATAATTTCGGAATAACAGTAAACGCAACAGATAACGGTTGTATATTTTTAGTTCGTTCGACAGGAAGTACAGGTACAAAAAATTTCTTTATGAAATTTGATGACAAAGGGAAAAAAATAAACGAGCAAGAACTTGAAGAACAACGATTTCCTGTAAAAATATTTTTCAACCCGATGAGCGAAGAATTATTGATAGCCTTTAAAGGCAATAAACTTGAAAAAACTTACGACCCTGAAGAAGAATTAATGCTTTATTCTTTTTCGCCGATTGCCGATACCGTTTTTTGGAAAACAGATATTACACTCACCGGAGAGCTTGCGGATATTATCAAAATAAACAATAATTTTATGCTTGCTTGTAATTTCAAATCGTTTGTGGATAAAAATAACAACCGTATTATCAGCAAAACCGGTATAAAATCGACCAATGTATTTTCAGCAATTATTTCAGAAAAAGGAAAATTCCTGAAAAGTACAATTTATGAATGCAAAGAGCCTATTTTTGTCGATAAAATCGTAAAAATATCAGACAATATAATACAACTTACAGGCGAATTTGAAAAAAATAAAAAATTTTTATACATGATTACCAATAAAAACGGAGTTACAAAATATAAAAATTTTTAACAGTTGATAAAAAAAGGGCGTTTTTCATAAGTGTAAAGTATAACGCAGTAATTTGCACTTATGAAAAACGAAAAAAAACAGATATTTTATTATGTCAAGCTTAACAAATAAGATTGAAGAATAATAACGGCACTTATTTTATCTACCAATGCCTTATCTTGTCGTTTCTTTTTTTTAAGTCCGCCGTCTATCATGGCACGAACGGCAAGTTTGGAGGTAAACCGTTCGTCGTATAATACGATTTCTTTTTCGGGATATTTTTTTTCGAGTTTCTTAATGAAAGGATTTATAAATACCAAAGATTCGGCACCTTTATTTTGCAAAGTACGAGGATAGCCGACAACGACAGTATTTACCTCTTCTTTACTGAAATACAAAGCAAGTTCATCGAATATTTCTTCGGAATTAACGGTTTTAAGTCCTGTTGCAATTATTTGCAAAGGGTCGGTAACAGCCAAACCTGTTCTTTTTTTTCCGAAATCTATTGATAATATTCTTGACATTTATCGTAATTTTATTAAATTCAGTCTAAAAAGTATATTTTCTCGCAATCAGACCCTTAGGGTTTTAATTAAAAGACTGTAAATTAGATATTTAGGTTTGTTGTATTTTAATTAAATCAAACCCTAAGGGTCTTTTTATATAGAACTCATTAATTTTCAGGCTATTTTAAATTCAATTGAATAATATCAAACCTTTTTTTAATTTTCCGGCAGCGAAATAGAATTAAAATTAAATAATTTTATTATCTTTGTTATTAATATTGGTTCTACTGGAATTTGTGTGAATACAGGTCCAGTTTACCATTAAAAAATA
>JAOZMN010000453.1 GCA_029934265.1 Bacteroidales bacterium | reverse complement strand
ATATTTAGATTTATTTATTTTTGTTAAATTAAACCCTAAGGGTCTTTTTATACCGAACTTATTCATTGTAAATTAATTAATTGTCCTGTATCAATCATCATTGCGATTTCTCCGTCGCCGAGTATGCTTGCACCGGAGAGGTATTTTTGGTTTTTAAAAATTTCTCCGAGCGGTTTGAGTACTGCTTGATGTTCGCCGATAATTTTATCGGCTGTTATCGCAAATTTTTTGTCGTGCTTATTTATTATAATTAGTTGTTCTTTTTCAGAATTATTTTGTTTGAGTTCAAATTCATCTCGCAAACTAACAAAGGATATCAAAGTTCCTTCATGTTCGATTCTTCGATTTTTACTTTTATATAATTCATTTTTTGTGCGTTGAATGCAAACTTCGACTTCCGACAATGGTAACAGAAAATACATATTGCCGGTTTGTATCAACATTGTATCAAGTATTGCTATTGTTTGTTGAAGTTTTATTGTAAACGATGTTCCGAGTCCGAGTTCCGAGTTTACTTCAATTTCACCTCTGAGGTCTTTTATTTTTTTATTTACGATGTCCATACCGACACCTCTTCCGGAAATTTCAGTAACATTTTCGGCTGTTGTAAAACCGGGAAGAAATAGTAATTCGTAAATTTCTTTTTCGCTTAATACTGCATTTTTTTTAATTATTTTTTCATTGATTGCTTTCTCTACAATGCGTTCTTTATCAATACCTTTGCCGTCGTCTTGAATATTAATAAAAACAAAATTTCCGGAATGATGAGCTGTAAGTTTTATAAGTCCGGCTCTGCTTTTATTATTGCCTTCTCTTTCTTCGGGAAGTTCAATACCATGGTCGATGCAGTTTCTGATAATGTGCATTATGGGTTCACTTATTGCATCAATAGTGCTTTTGTCCAATTCGGTTTCCATACCTTGCGTAGTAAATTCAATTTCTTTACCAAGTTTTTTGGATAGGTCTCGAATAAGCCGTTTGAAAGAAATCATCATGTCGCTTATCGGAACAAGTCTCATACTTAAAGTATTATCTCTGAATTGTTTTGTCAATTTTTGTATATTCAAATAAACATTGTGCAAGTTTTCAATGCTGTTATTTTGCAAAGCCAAATCGAATCTTGATTGAGTTGTAACAAGTTCTGTAACCAAAAACATTAAAGTGTCTAATTTTTCGGCATCTACCAATATTCTGCTTGAAGAAACTCGTATATGCTCCGGTATATTTTCCTCTTCTATATTTAATGATTTATTTTCTTTCGGCTTTTCGATACTTTCGAGTAATTTAATTTCATTGTTTTGATACTTTTTTTCGACAAGTTCAATTATTGATTTTTGTTTTACGATATTATCTTCTTTATTATTTGTATTTTTTATTTGCTTAAGTTTTTCCGTAAAATCTTCTTTACTAAAAAGATTACCTACAGCAATTTTACGAATTATTATACAATCGGAAACAAACAGAAAAACGTCTTCAATATCATCTGCTGTTTTTTCTGTTGCGATATAAATACCCCAAGTTGTATCATTTTCGGATTTTTCGCTTTCAGGAAAATTATGCTCGATTATTTGATATTTGCCCAAACTTGCCAGCTCTTTAAAAATATCAATTAATTTTATTCCTCTTATAACAAAACTTTCTTCGACAACAAGCATTATATAATATGTTGAAAGTTGCGAATCGTCGATATTTTGTTTGTTTGTTTTTATCGGATTGTTTGTTTTTTCATTAATAGGAATACCGGTTGAAATTACAATCTCCAATATTTCTTTATTAAGTTTTTCGTGTTCTTCAGTGTTTGTTTCTTCGGTAAGTTCGGTTTGATTAAGAAGTTTTTTTATATGATCCACGGATTTTAGAGTAATATCCAAAATATGCTCTGTTATTTTTATTTCTCCGCTTCTTACAAGGTCATAAATTGTTTCAAGTTGATGTGTAAAATTTTGTATATTAATAAATCCGTACATTCCGGCAACGCCTTTAAGCGTGTGCATTACTCTGAAAACTTCTTCGATATGTTTTTTGTTTTCCGGATTGTTTTCGAGTTCCAAAAGGTCTCCTTCGAGTTTTTTTAACAGAGTTAAAGCCTCGTCTATAAATTTATCTTTGAATTGCAGTATGAAATTGTCCATATTTTTTATTTTTTCGCAATCAGACCCTTAGGGTTTGAAGTAAATAGTTATAAATAAGATATTTAGATTTATTTGTTTTTGTTAAATTAAACCCTAAGGGTCTTTTTATACCGAACTTATTTTAGACTCTTAGGTTTTGAAGTAAATAGTTATAAATAAGATATTTAGATTTATTTATTTTTGTTAAATTAAACCCTAAGGGTCTTTTTATACCGGTCGCTTAAATTGCTTTTTTTATTATTTTAAGGAAAGCATCTATTTTGTACGGTTTTTTTGCCCACCATGTAACTCCTGCATTTTTAGCGTCTTCTTTTTTTTCGGGTGAAATTTCCGTTGTTACCATAATTATCGGTATGTACTTATATTTTGAACTTTTTCTGACTCTTTTTGTAAGTTCAATTCCGTCCATTTTCGGCATATTCAAGTCGGTAACTATCAGTTTTATATCATCGTGTTGAGACAATATTTTTAC
>JAOZMN010000091.1 GCA_029934265.1 Bacteroidales bacterium | reverse complement strand
TTTATTTAATTATTTTGCCCCGTATTTAAGGTCTGCGACATATTTAATGGGGCGTACGCATCTACATAAAGTCCTTATAAAATGATAGTTGATAAAAATGTAATGCGTAAAAACTTTTGTAAGGGTACTTATAAATATTATATAATTATATTATGCTGTCCGACAATAAAATAAACCTGCGAACACTCGAACCCGCCGACATTGATATTCTTTATAAATGGGAAAACAATACGGAAATTTGGGAAGTAAGCAATACCGTTACTCCGTTTTCTAAATATATTTTGGAAAAATACATTGAAAATTCTCATGTCGGAATTTTTGCTTCACAAGAATTGCGATTAATCATAGAAACACAAGAAACAGGAAAAATTGTCGGCTGTATAGATTTATTCGACTACGAGCCGATACATCTGCGAGCCGGTGTGGGAATACTCATAAACGAAAAAAAAGACAGAGAAAAAGGCTATGCGGAAGCCTCGCTTAAATTGATAATAAAATATGCTTCCGAAGTGCTGTTTTTAAATCAATTATATTGCAATATTTCGGAAGACAACATAAAAAGTCTGAATTTATTCCAAAAACTCGGTTTTAAAATCACCGGAACAAAAAAACAATGGATAAATACCGGAACAGACTTCAAAGACGAACACTTTTTACAATGTACAAATATCAATGAGCAAATTACAATGAACAAATTACAATGAACAATTTTTACAAAGAAAAATACAATAAGAATACTTGCTTATTTGTTCATTGTTCATTGTTCATTGTTCATTGTAATTTGTTCATTGTTCATTGTTCATTACTCATCATTTTCTTCTTTATAGAAATATTTATAATCTTTATACACATCATTACTGATGCTGTAATTAGAAAACTCTTCTTCCGAAACGGTAATTTTTGTTTTTTTCTTAAACTTCCTCTTACTTTCACCGATAAAAGAAACGGAAGTCAACAATCCCCAAGCAAATCCGGACAGATGACTTTCCCAAGAAATACCTTCACGACCTGGCAGCATTCCCCAAACAATACCTCCGTACAAAAAAACGACAAGCAAGGAAACAATAGACAAAATTTTTCTCTTATTAAATAATCCCGAAAAAAACAAAAACGCAGCCAACCCGTAAACAATACCGCTTATGCCAATATGATAGGCTTCCCTGCCGATTAACCAAACCGTCAATCCTGGTGCTATATACAACATCGCTAGTACTTTAAACGAAATTCTGTTATAAAAATAAAACAAAGCAGTACTCAAAAAGAAAAACACAAACGTATTGGATAACAAATGTTTAAAACTTCCATGAATAAAAGGAGAAAGAAAAACACCTCTGAGTCCTTCAACTTTCAAAGGATATATACCGTATTTCGAGAAATTCAAATCCAAAGAAAATTCCACAAGTTTAACTATCCACATTGCCATCACAACAAAAAGCGGAATAACTATAGAATATATAATTTTTTTGGTTTCTTTTTTCATTAAATATTTTTCGGTTTAATCTGTATATCAGGAATGTAATATTATAATTATTTTCTTTTACATAAAAATTTAATTTAAAAATTAACAATTCCGGTTCTATTTAAAAAAAAATATTAACTTTGCACTCTTATATCAATTTATAAACATTTTTTTAAATAACAAAAGTAAAACTATGTATTTAGACGCACAAAAAAAACAAGAGATTTTTGAGAAACACGGAAAGTCCAACAAAAACACAGGTTCTCCCGAGAGCCAAATCGCTTTGTTTTCCTACCGTATATCTCACTTAACGAAACATCTTAAAGAAAACAAAAAAGACTACAGCACGCAAACTGCACTTATAAAATTAGTAGGTAAACGTCGAAGTTTATTGAATTATCTTAAAAACAATGACGTTTTAAGATACAGAGCAATAATAAAAGAACTCGCACTGCGTAAATAAAAAACAAAAAAACTTTAATTGATTGCTTATTGTTAATAATTAAACAGTTTAAATTATTAATGACAATCATCAATTAAAGTTTTCTTATTTGTAAAAGAAATCAAAAAAATCCGACAAGTGTCGGTAGAAAAGAAAATATATGAATATACAGAGAAAAGAAATAGATTTAGGAAACGGGAAAATGATTTACGTAGAAACCGGAAAATTAGCCAAACAAGCTGACGGGTCGGTAGTTGTAAGACAAGGAAATACAATGTTGCTTGCAACAGTTGTTTCTGCACAAAAACCGAAAGATTGCGATTTCATGCCACTTTCGGTAGAGTACAAAGAAAGCTATTCGGCAGCAGGACGTTTTCCCGGAGGTTTCAGAAAAAGAGAAGCACGTTCCGGCGATGAAGAAGTTTTAACAGCTCGTCTTATCGACAGAGTGCTAAGACCATTATTCCCGAAAGATTACCACTTCGATACATTTGTTACAGTACAACTTATTTCCGGCGATAAAGAAGTTTTACCCGATTCACTTGCAGGTTTTGCAGCGGCAGCAGCCCTTACCGTAAGCGACATTCCTTTTGCGGGACCGATTTCAGAAGTAAGAGTTGCACGATTAAACGGAGAGTTTATCGTAAATCCGACAAGAGACGAATTAGAAGAAGCAGACATTGAAATAATGCTCGGAGCCACCTATGAAAATATCATGATGGTAGAAGGCGAAATGGACGAAGTATCGGAAAGCGATATGCTTCAAGCAATGAAAATCGGACACGATGCCATAAAATTACAATGTAAAGTCCTTCAAGAACTTACAGAATTAACAGGAAAAACTCAAAAAAGAGAATACGAAGCCGAAAAAGAAGATACTGAACTTCAAAATAAAATCGCCGAAGCCGTTAAAGATAAAATTTATGATATTGCAAAAGCAGGACTTTCAAAACACGAAAGGAAAGAGGGGTTCTCTGCAATAAAACAAGAATTTATTGATTCTTTGGAAGTTTCCGAAGATAAAGAACCGGATACAGAGCTTATAGATAAATATTTCCACGATGTCGAAAAAGAAGTTATCCGAAACATGATGCTTAACGACAAAGTAAGATTAGATGGACGAAAATTAGACGAAATCAGACCAATTTGGTGCGAAATCGACTATCTGCCAATGGCACACGGATCGGCAGTTTTCACCAGAGGCGAAACACAATCGCTTACAACCTGTACACTCGGCACAAAACTTGACGAACAAATAATTGACAAAGTATTGGAACAAGGTCGTTCCAGATTTTTACTTCATTATAATTTCCCCCCTTATTCTACCGGTGATGCACGCCCTGTAAGAGGAACAAGCAGAAGAGAAATCGGACACGGAAACCTCGCACTCAGAGCTTTAAAAAGAATGCTTCCTCCGAGAGAAGAAAATCCATATACAATCCGTATTGTTTCCGACATTTTGGAATCAAACGGTTCCTCATCAATGGCAACGGTTTGTGCCGGGACATTGTCGCTTATGGATTGCGGAATTAAAATAAAAAGACCTGTTTCCGGAATTGCAATGGGTTTAATTACCGATAAATCCGGAAAATATGCCGTACTTTCAGACATACTCGGAGACGAAGATCACCTTGGAGACATGGATTTCAAAGTAACCGGAACCGAAAAAGGTATCACCGCTTGCCAAATGGACATTAAAGTGGACGGTTTATCGTATGAAATTCTTGAAAAAGCATTAGACCAAGCAAAAGACGGAAGAATACACATTCTTGGAAAAATGCTCGAAACTGTCGCCGAACCAAGAGCTGATTTTAAAGCTCATGTACCGGGAATTGCAACTATGAAAATCCCGCAAGACATGATTGGAGCAGTAATCGGACCGGGAGGTAAAGTTATACAAGACATTCAAGCCAAAACAAATACCACCATCACTATCGACGAAGTGGACGGACAAGGAGAAATCATAATATCCGGTCCCGACCAAGAGTCAATAGATATGGCACTTTCAAGAATCGGAGCAATAGTAAGAGTTCCGGAAGTAGGAACTATATACAACGGAAAAGTAAAATCAATAGTCGCTTTTGGAGCATTTGTGGAAATTTATCCCGGTAAAGAAGGTTTACTTCATATTTCCGAAATAGAACACAGACACTTAAAAACAGTAGATGAAGTACTGAAAGAAGACCAAGATGTAAAGGTAAAACTTATCGGTCTGGATAAAAGAACAGGAAAATTAAAGCTGTCGAGAAAGGCTTTAATTCCCAAACCGGAGAAAAAAGATTAAATTTACATTGAAAATCTTAAATTTAATAAAAAAGAAGTTGCATAAAATTATGTAACTTCTTTTTTATTAGACTAAAATTAATTTCACAAACCGTAACTGTTTTTCAATGAACAATGTAAAGTATTATTTAAATATAGAAAACATATAGAAAAATATGATTTTCCGGCTGAATTTTTGCATTAATTTAAAAAAATATCAAATAAACATTACAATTTTTAATGAAATAAAGAATAATTTTTTATTTTTGGAAATTGAAATATAAAAAAGTATTTATATTTTTTATTTATTTCTAAATAAAATATAAATACGGATTGTTTTATTTAAGGTCTTCGACCTATTTTATATTGCTTACGCACTCGTGTAATCTTCTCACAAACTGAAAGTTACTAATAAATAAATGCATAAGAACTTAAGTATAATCAGACATATTAAAAGTAAAAACATATAATTAACTAATTATTACCTTTTAACAAAAAAGCAGCCCAATTTCCGGAAATGAATTTTCACACACGAACTATATTATTTAAAGTAACTATTTTCTTTATCGGCTTGGTAATTATAGGAATTTTCGGATACCTGTCAAAAAGATACATGAATAAAGAAACCGATTACCTTGAATTTCAAGTTAATCTATTCAAAGAAAATAATTTAACCTCAGTTGATATAGCCTATTATGCAGAACGTGTTATCACCGGAGACGACGATGCAAAAGCAATTTGTACGGAAAATATAATAATTTACGATTTGAATCTTTCAGTACTGAGAGCCGGCGGAAACCCGGTCGGTTACAAAGAAAACAAAGTTCTGAAACCTGCAGAAAGTTATATTATTAAAGACTTTGCAATACAAGAAAAAATATGGCTTAATTATAAAGAAAATATTGAAAAACTCATAAATGAAAAATTATTTATAAGAAAACGCATAGAAACAGACAGCATAATTGATGGAGAAATCAGTAAAAAATATAGTTTTAGGAAAGAAGTAAATCCTGCTGTTAAAAAAATTAAAAATAAAACCGGAGAACTTTTAAAAAAATTAATAAAAAACAATTCTAATTTAACCGGAGCCATAAATTTAAAAAAACAAAAACTCGTTTCGCTTCAAAATAAATTAGACGTTCTTATAATTTTATTATTTTTACTTGTAATCGGTGCAAGTTATCTTTTTCTATATAAAAACTTTTTCAGCAGACTTAAACTGCTAAAAAAATCTACCGACAATTTACTTTCCGGCAGCGATATTGAAAATAATATTAAAAGATTAGACGATGAAATACAACCGGTATTCGACAATGTAGATAAGACATCTCGCAGTATAATTGAAATTACAAATTTTGTCCGTCATATAGAAGACGATAATTTAAACATCGAAATAGAAAAAGGCAAAGAGGGAAGTATTCAAAACGCACTTATAAAATTGAGGGACAAACTCAGAAAAAGTAAAGAAGAAGAAATCATAAGAAAGGAACAAGAAGAAATCAGACAATGGGCGGTAAACGGACAGTCTAATTTTAATGAAATAATGAGACGCTCATCGTCAAACCTGCAAGAGCTTGTCGATGAATTGACAAAAGAAATTGTATATTTTTTGAAAGCTGCACAAGGAGGCTTATTTTTATATATCGATGATGAAAAAGATAATTATTTGGAATTGAAATCAGCATTTGCCTATGACAGAAAAAAACATCACGAAAAGAAAATAAGTCTCGGGGACGGACTTATCGGAATGTGTGCATTGGAAAAAAACACTATATATATAGAAAAAATTCCCGAAAATTATATTGAAATAGAATCCGGTCTCGGCGAATCCAATCCGGGCAGTTTATTAATTATACCTCTTAAAACAGAAACAGAACTTCTTGGCGTATTGGAACTTGCTTCATTTCACAAATTCAAAGAACATGAAGTAAAATTTGTAGAGCATCTTGCCGAAACAGTGGCTTCCACTCTTGAAACAGCAAGGATAAGTTCCCACACCGGTGACCTGCTCGAAGAAACAAAGAAAAAATCAGACGAACTTGCCGCAAGAGACACGGAAATGACTCAAAACATCAAAGAACTGCGAGATGCTCAGGAACAAGCAAAAACAAAAGAATCCGAAATGGACAGTATTCTGCAAGCAGTGGACAGAGTATTGCTCAAAGCTGAAATCGCAACCGGTGGTAACTTTATGTCGATAAATGTCTTATATCAAGAATTACTTGGCTATCACCTTGAGGAAATACAAAATAAATTACTGCAAGATGTTTTTGACCCCGAAACAAGTCATGATTTTTCCGATTTATGGAAAAAAGTACTTGCCGGTGAAACGGTACAAACAACGCATAAGCAATACACAAAACAAGCAACCGAAGTATGGCTTCTTTCGCAATACACCCCTGTTTTGGACGAAGCCGGAAATGTCTTACACGTATTATATCTCGGAAACGACATAACTAATCAAAAAGAAACCGAAGATTCCAACAAAAAATTAATTAACGAAAAAGAAAAAAACTCTGCATTGCTTACTGAAAATGAAGAAAAAATAAATAAAGCAACCGAAGAACTTGAAAAAATAAAGCAAGAAAAAGAAAAAAAAGAAAAAAAAATAAATTCTTTGAATGTCGCAATAGACAACACTTTTATAAGAGGAGAATACAATATAAGAGGTACACTTTTGGTTGCAAACAAAAAAATGTTAGAAACATGGAAATGTGAAAAAACAGAGATAATTAACAGAAATATAAGAAACTATATATTAGAAGACGACTTACCTGTTTTTGAAAAAACTTGGTCGAACCTCAGAAACGGAACACCGTTTGCAGGGAAAGAACAAATATTAGACACAAAAGGTAATAAAATTCGGCTCAATGTTTCTTTCACTCCGATAGAAAGCAAACAAGGAGAAGATTTAAAAATTCTTCTGTTGGCAAGTGATATTACAGCTCAAAAAGACGCAGAACAAAAAATAGAAAATCTCTCAAAAGAAATCGGACTGCATGAAGAACAAATAGAAAAAACAATCGGAGCAATGATGAAAAAACAAGAAATATATATTTCGGAAATTGAAAAAAGCAGCAAAAAAAACATAAAAATATCAGAAACAAAACAAGATATAATATATCGTGAATGGATTGAAAAAATTTAAGTTCGTATTTCTTACAAAAGTTCCGTTTACTTTGTAAAAATATATAAATACAAGTAAATATTGCAAGGTCTGAAAAAAATACTTGAGAGTGTTATTTTTATGTAAAAACTTATATATATACGGCTTTGCCACAGTAAATAGGTCGAAGACCTTAATCATATTTTTATATGAAAATCAATAAAGAACATAAAGAAAAAAACATAGGACGTATCAATATACGGAAATACGTTTTTTTATTCAGCATATTAGGTTTAATATTTCCTGTTTCTGCTTGGATAATTGATGCAGGATACAGAGGTGTTGACATTTCAACTTGGGAGGGTATAGTAGAAATGCACACAGGAAACTTATTGCATTTTTTCCTATACTCTACACCTTTCGTATTAGGATTTGTAGCTTACCGACTATCACGAATTATCGGAAAAGAAAGGTCTTTACTTCTTGCGGAAAGTAGGGAAAAGGAACGAATTATTCGCAAAAATGTAGAATTTGCATCAAGGATAGGTAAAGGAGATTTTGCAGAACTGCCCGGAGAAACAATAAAAGGAGACAATCTCGGACGTGCATTGCTGATAATGAGAGACAACCTTGTAGAAACTTACGAAAAAGAAAACGAACAAAACTGGATAGCAAAAGGGAAAGAAATTGTTCGAGACATATTAAGTCAGAACACAAATATCGAAGTCCTTGCTTATGAAACAATAGTAAGTCTTATAAACTACATAGATGCAGTACAAGGAGCATTCTATATTTACGATGAAGACAAAGAAACACTTCGCAATATCGCCACTTACGCTTACAACCGAAAAAAATACATAACTCAAGAATACCAAAAAGGGCAAGGACTTGTCGGACAAGTAGCTTTTGAAGAAGACTACATCTACCGTAAAGAAATACCGGAAGATTACATCACCATAAGCTCAGGAATACTCGGCGACAATAAACCCAAAACAATACTCATTGCACCACTTATAAGTGATGACAAAATACAAGGAGTTATAGAATTTGCATCTTTGCAAGAAGATATGTCTCCCAAAACAATAGCATTAATAAGGGAACTAAGCGAAATTATAGCACAAACATTATTTAACCTAAAAGTAGCAAGCCGAACCGAAAAACTACTTGATGACTCTCAACAACTGACAAACAAACTCGAAAAAAATAAAGATGAACTTCTTAGGAATGCCAAGCAGATGGAAACGACACAAGAAGAACTCAAAAAATCAAACAAAGACCTCGAAGAACAATTTGCAGAAGTAGAAAAAGGACAAAAACGACAACACGCTCTATTAGAAAACGCTTCTGAGGTTATTACAATATACGATGAAACAGGAATTGTAAAATATGTAAGCCCCTCCGTAAAAAACATACTCGGTTTCGATGCCCAAGAAATGGTAGGTACAAACCGGTTTAAAAGAGGAGAGTCAATACTTCAAGAAGCCTTTAATAAACTTCTGAAAAACCCGAAAATTCCAAGAACATTCGAATATCAATACGAAAATAAACAAAAAGAAAAACTATGGTTGGAAACAACAGGACGTAACCTTATTAAAAATCCGGCAATTGGAGGAATACTGTTCAATACACGAGATATAACAGTAAGAAAAATTGCGGAAAAAGCACAAAGAATGAGCGGGGAAATGCAAGCCCTCTCCGAAAACAGTCCGGATATGATAATGCGAGTAGCCTCCGACGGTATGTTTTATTATGCCAACCCGATGGTCGCAGAATTTCTCGGAATAACCGCAAAACAAATTATAAAAAAAAATATAGACGAAGTTCCTGTTAATAAATCTATTATGAATATCATAAAAGAAATATTGACTCAAGTATTAAATTCCGGCAAAAAAATTGAGACAGAAAGAATATTCGACCAAATAAACAACGAAGAAAGAATAGTACAAATTAATGCAATTCCTGAATTTAACGACGAGAAAGAATTAGAGACGGTACTAATGGTCGCTCATGACATAACCGAGCGAAAAAGAATAGAACTCGAAATAGAAAAGAAAAATAAAAACATTACCGAAAGTATAAATTATGCAAAAAGAATTCAAAACGCAATACTTCCGAATACCGATTTTATAAAAACATATTTACCTGAATCATTTATTTTTTACAAACCAAGAGACGTAGTAAGCGGCGATTTTCCATGGTTTTTTGAAAAAGACGACCATATTTATATAGCAGCGGTCGATTGTACCGGACACGGAGTACCGGGAGCTCTATTATCGTTTATCGGATATTTTATTCTGAACAATGTAGTTGATCATGATAACGATTTCACTGCATCACAAATACTTGACAGCTTACATGCAAACGTCAGGACAACTTTAAAACAAGACACTCCCGACGCAAATGCAAGAGATGGCATGGATATTGCCCTATGTAAAATAAACAGGAAAAATAAAACACTGGAATACTCCGGAGCACATCGTCCACTGTACCTTTTGAGCAACAACGAACTCAAACAATACAAAGGAAGTCCGAAAGCTAT
>JAOZMN010000452.1 GCA_029934265.1 Bacteroidales bacterium | reverse complement strand
GTTTTTCTAAATTTTCTATATTTTGAGAGTTATCTGGCATTTAATTTATTAAGTTTTCTATTTTTATAGGGTTTTGTGCTGTATTGAAAATATCAAGTACTATTATTTTTTCTTCTGTAAGTTCGTATATAATTTTATAACTAAAAACTACTGCAAATCTAAAATTACCTTTTGTCTTATCAAAAACAGGTTCTCTCGGAAATTTTTCAGGAAAAATTATCAAATCATTTACTGTTGTAATAATTTTATTTTTTACCTTTCTCGCATTTTGTAAGCTATTGTTTTTTATATACTTATATATATTGTCTAAACTTTCTTTTGCTTGATAAGACCATAATATTGTATAATCTTTATTCATTCTCAATTTCCTTTAAAAGTTCAGAATGTTTTATGTATTTTCCGTTTTTCACTTCATCACTAATAGTATAAATACGGTTTTTATATTCGTTTTCTGTAAGATATTTTCCAGATATTGTTCTAATTGCAAATTTGGTATCAGTATTTGTTTTTGAATTAATAAAATTTTCAATATCATTTAATAGCTTATTATCATGCAAAGCTATTATCATTTTAATTAAATTTATTTTTTGTAACTCTTGTGTTTTGGTCATCTTACAGATTTATATGTCATTAGAATTTGATATAATCATTTCTACTGTGTTGTTCCATTATTACAGTCTGATATAATCATTTACAACACTTTCATAAAAAGGTGTAACTTTGTGTTTAGTATTCCATTTTTTTTTGTAATACACAAAAGTTGATAAGGCTTCTTCTATTTCAAGTTCAACATCGCATAAATTATCCATAAATTTTCCTGAAATTTTAAAGTTTACAGGATAATTTGTCAATACCAATAAATCCCAGTCGGAATCTTCTCGTGCCTCTCCCCTTGCTCGTGAGCCGAATAAATAAACTTCAGCATTCGGGTCAGTTTGAGTTACGTTCTCTTTTATTAGTTGTAATATTTCTGTTTTTTTGTATTTCAAAGTTTCTCTATTTTTTATCCTCAATTCTATTTTCGTCTTTCTTTATAGATTCTTCCTTAACTTCTTTCGTCTGTTCTTTTGCAATTTTAACTATATCAATATCTTCAGCCTTTTCGACAGTCTTATTTTCAGATTTTACTTCTTTTTTTGCTACAACTTTCTTTTTTGTTTCTGTTCCGGTATTGCCTGTTGCCGGTTTTACTTTTCTTGGAGGAAAATTAAGTTCGTGAATTGCTCCTGTTGGACAAACAGCTACACATTTCCTACAAAGTTTACAAGCTACAGGGTCAATATATGCAAGGAAGTTTTTAATTGTAATAGCATCGAATTTACATTCTTTAAAACACTTACCGCAACCAATACAGGCAACAGAACAAGCTCTTTTTGCAGGAGCTCCTTTATCTGCATTCATGCAGGAAACAAATATTCTACGACTTTTCTTTCCTTGCGGACGAAGTTCCAGTAAATCCTTCGGACAAGCTACAACGCAGGCATTACAACCTGTACATTTATCTTCTACAACTTCCGGCAAACCGGTAACGGGATTCATGTGTATTGCATCAAATCCGCAGGCATCACAACATTCACCAAGTCCCAAACAACCGTACGAACAACCGGTTTCTCCTCCATAAAGATTCGCTACCACACTACAATTTTGAGCACCGTCGAAAACTGTAGTTTTAGCTCTGAACTTGGGTGTACCGCTACAACGAAGTACCGCAATTTCTTTTACTTTTGCCGAAGCTTCTTTGCCAAGTACTTTGGCAACTTCCGCCATACAATCATTCCCTCCGACAGGACAAAACATTGTATCTAAATCTTCTGCTTTTACACATTCTTCCGCAAAATTTCTACAACCGGGAAAACCGCAACCTCCGCAATTTGCAGCAGGCAGAACTTCTTCTACTTCGTCAATTCGAGGGTCTTCGTAAACTTTAAATTTTTGTGCCGCAAAATAAAGGATTACCGCAGCTATTACTCCAACTGCACTTATAGTAATTATCGTTGCTATTATTACTTCATTCATATTCTATACTTTAATTTGTGAAATTTTGAAACTGTAAATTATATTGATTTTTAAAATATTAGATTAATATAAAATCTCAATTTCAGACCGTTCCCGATATAATAAATATAAAGTCATTAAACTTGTTTAAATTTTTTATTTGATAGAAAAAGAAAATGTTTCTTTTATTTTTTTTCTTGATAAATATAATATTAAATAATAAGGTGCAAGAACCAAAATTGACAATAATCCGGAAAAACCTTCGCTTCCCGTTATCGACATTGATATTATTAATACACTCATCATTATGATAAAAGGTAATACATAACCGAGAAATAATGCTCTGAAACCCAAGGACTGTTTATAAAAAACATCAACACGTTGTCCGAGTTTATAAATATTACCTGAAAAATTTCTTATCTCAACTATTTTTTCTTCTATATCAGAAACATTACAAGCTCCTTTTACACTGCATGATGCACAGCCCGAAGTTGCCAATATGCTTACAAGCAAACGATTATCGCTTGTTATTTCTTTAATTATACCTTTGTGTTCTATTTGTTCTATCTGTTCCATATTTGAGTACAGTCTAAAAAGTAGATTTTCTCGAAATCAGACCCTTAGGGTTT
>JAOZMN010000451.1 GCA_029934265.1 Bacteroidales bacterium | reverse complement strand
CCTTTGGCTTTTATAGGTATTATTTGGCTTGTAAATTTATTTAATTTTTTAGATGGAATAGATGGATACGCAGGAACAGAAAGTCTAATTATTTTTGTTGTATTATTTGCTTTATTTAATGACAATATTGCTCTTATTTTTGCAGTTGCAACAATTGGTTTTTTGATGTGGAATTGGCAACCGGCAAAAATTTTCATGGGAGATGTAGGTAGTACCTTAATCGGTTTTAATGTTGCAATTTTTACAATTTATTACCAAAATTCAGAAACTATTTCTTTAATTTCTATGCTTATACTATCTTCTGTTTTTTGGTTTGATGCCACATGGACACTTGTAAGGCGTTTCAGGAATAAAGAAAATATAATGCAAGCACATAATAAGCACGCATATCAAAGAATTGTACAATCCGGTTTTTCGCATCAAAAAACAGTCTTTGTTTTAATATTTTTAAATGTAATTAATGTAGGATTGTTTTATTTGGCATATAAATATGAAAAATATCTTTTAATATTCTTTTTTTGTAATATAATATTCTCGTACTTGTTTATAAAGTTTTCAGATAAAAGAAAACCATTTGTGTAAATTGCAGACCTCCGTCTGTTTTAATACAATAGCACTTGCTTTATTTTAAATTACAGAAACATTAGGCTTGTTTCAGTAATTACTCAGGCAACAATGTTTTATAATCATCAATCGCCATTCATAAATCATCAATTAAAAAACTATCCCTTACTTTGTATCGTATTTTCCAAAAATTATCCCTTACTTTGTGTTATATTTCTTGAAAATTATCCTTTACTTTGTATTATGCATAGTCGAAAATCCGTAAAGTTTTTATTAAATTGGTCGATAAAAAAAGACCGTAAACCTTTGATATTAAGTGGGGTCAGACGTACCGGTAAAATAACTCTTGTTAATGAATTTTAAAAACTTAAAAACGTCAGGTTTTCTACGAAATTCTCTCACCTTAATAACAGGAGTCGGAATTGCACAAATTATACCGATTTTATTACAGCCGATATTAAGACGAATTTTTTCTCCGGAAGATTTTGGAGCTTTTGCCGTGTATATGAGCATTGTAGGAATACTATCCGAAGTTGCGATGTTTCGTTATCAGATGGCAATAGTAACTCCGAAAAAAGATGCGGAAGCCGAAAATCTTTATTTTCTTGCAAATTTCATAAATATCATATTTGCCTTTTTTTTAATGATATGTATTTTGATATTTAAAGATGCAATTATAAAATTTATAAATTTTCCCGAAAAATATTCATACTGGTTATATTTTGTACCGGTAAGTATTTTTTTATTTGTCTCTTACGATGCAACAAATTATTGGCTGATAAGAAAAAAAGCATTTAAATCATCAGCAATAAATAAAATAGTACGAAGAAGCTCCGAAGGAGCGACTCAAACAATTTTCAGTCTGTTTAAAATGCCGTTCGGATTAATTGTCGGCGATGTTTTCGGAAGTATTGCCAACAATATTTCCGGAATTATACAAGCAAAAAAAAGCGGACTTTCATTTAATTCGATAAGCAAGAAAAACCTTTTACTTGCAGCAAAAAAATATCTTGATTTTCCTAAAAATTCAATTCCGGCACTTTTAAATTCTGCAGCAACTTTACTGCCTATTCTTTTTATCAACAAAATATATTCCGAAAGTATAACCGGATATTTCGATTTGTCCAGACTTGTTTTGTCCGTACCCGGAATGCTTATTTCAGTGGCAATATCGCAGGTTTTACTTCAAAAAATTTCAGAAAAAAAGAATAAATCGTTAAGCATAAAAAAAGATTTGGGACAAGTTTTTTTAGTACTTGTTTTAATCGGAATTTTAGAAATAATTATTATCAGTTTATTCGGACCTGTACTTTTTAATTTTGTTTTTGGAGAAACAGGCACAACTTCCGGAGCTTATTCTCAAATACTTGTTTTCTCCTATGCCTTTAAATTTATAATTTTCCCGTTTTCGTTAATATTTATAGCATTAAACAAAATAAAAACAATCAGTATTTGGCAAATAATTTATTTTGCAGTAATTTTGTCATTATTGTTTTTCAAAAATTTATTATTTGAAGATTTTTTAAAAATTTATGTATTTATTGAAATACTTTCATACTGTTTATATTTTATTTTTATGTTTTTTACAGTGAAAAAATATGAAAGCCACATTATAGAATTTGAAATTAAATCTTAGCACACCCAAAAATGATTATACACAATAATATAAGATGGAATAAATATAAGGGAGTTTTAATACCTGCAGAAGCCCCGAATAAGAAAATTATTTTAGACAGGAAAGATAAACATTTTTTGTTATCAAAATCCGGGACTTATTTTTTAAGGTGGATTGAAAATTGGGATATTGAAAAAGAAACTCAATTTTGGTATATTATAAAAGATACTTTCGGAGGCTTTGAAGAACTTAGTTCGAATACTCGCAATCAGGTAAGAAAGGGGTTGAAAAATTGTGATGTAAAAAAAGTTACCGGCGATTTTATTATCCAAAATGCCTACGACGTATATTTGAAAGCACATTTAAGCTATAAAACCTGAGAGAAACCAATTAATCGTAAAGAATTTGAATTTGAAATAAAGAAAAATAATAATTATTTTTTGAGTGTTT
>JAOZMN010000450.1 GCA_029934265.1 Bacteroidales bacterium | reverse complement strand
ATGGAAGGTCCGATACAAACGATGAAAAAAAGAACAGACGGAATGATAGATATTTTAATTGTAAAAAATCTAACAAAAAATTATTTCGGAATAAAAGGAAAAAGTTTTTACGGAACATACAACGGACTTACAAAAGGAATAATTATAAGACAAAATTCCTCAACCCAAACTATGACACACGAAACAGGACATTATTTGGGATTGAGACACCCGCATTATAATTGGAATAAAGGAAAACGAAAGCAAGAATCAGTGAGTCGAACAAGAAAAGTTAAAGGCATTTTCAGAAAAGGTTTGAATTGTGAAAACAATGGAGACCGACTTTCCGATACGCCTGCAGAACCCGATTTAACAAAATATACAAACAAAGATTGTGAATACACAGGCACGGTGCGAGATAATTGGGGCGAATTGTACAAACCGGATATTAAAAATATAATGTCATATACTTATAATAGAGAATGCAGAAATGTTTTTACGAAACAACAAATTGCAGTTATGCTTAATTCTGCGGCTTCAAACAAGTACGGTTCCGGTTGGAGTACATCTTCGAGTTTTGCCAAGAATTATGAATTTGATGCCTTCGAGCCGAATAACTATAAAGAAATGGCTTCCGAAATATTTTTTAATACTCCTCAAAATCATACTTTTCATTCTGTTTTCAACGGTTACAAAAATGATGATATTAATATGGACATTGATTGGCTTATTTTTAATCAAAGAACAAATGCAAAAATAAATGTAAGTATAATTATAGGGAAAAATGAAAAAAAATACGATGCAACTCCTTTAAGAATTACTGTTTACGACCGTTTCGGAAAAATATACGAAAAAAAAGAAAATAAAACTGAATTTACCGCTTATATCAAAAATCTTACAAAAGGAAAGTATCTCATAAAAGTAGAACCGGCAAATTATTCCGATAAAATAACAGGTTATAATATTGAATTAAGAACAAAATAAAAATCGTTTAATCTTATTTTTGTGCAGATTTGTAATTCTTAACCTGAATAATTACTGTACTGAAACAATAAAATTTAAAGTTTTTTTTCTAAATTTAAAATAATTATTTTAACTTTGCACCCATAATAAAGTAACAGTTTGAATATTAGAATGTTAATTGTGCTTTATTACATACTGAATTTCAATTAATAAATAGCTTTTTATTAAAAATAGAGTTATATTTTTATTGAATTTTTTTTGTAAGTGTTTTTTTTGAATAAAGTTATTAACAATTTAAAATAGAAACTATAAATTAAGCTGATATTATGAAAAAAAGTTTTGCATTAATTGCAATTTTGGCGATGTTTGTTTTTACGATAAACACGAATTTGGTAGCACAAACTCCCGATACTGATACTACCGGAAGTGCTGTAGAAGATACAACTGCTGTTGTTGAAGAAGAAACAGTAGCGGAAACTCCTGTCGAGGAAAACCTTGAAGTAACGGACGAAGTAGCAGAAACAGACGGTTCTGTACACGAAGTTATAAAAGAAAAGTTTATCGAGGGTGGTGCAATGTTTATGAGTCTGGTACTTATTGCTTTGATAATAGGTTTAGCACTTGTTATCGAAAGAATAATATACCTTAACTTGGCGGATACCAATACCAATAAACTATTGGAAAGTATTGAAAGTGCCTTAGAAACAGGAGGCGTAGATTCTGCAAAAGAAATTTGCAGAAATACAAGAGGTCCTGTAGCAAGCATCTTCTATCAAGGACTTGACAGAGCAGACCAAGGAATTGAAATAGTGGAAAAATCAGTAATTTCGTACGGAAGTGTACAAATGTCGCTTCTTGAAAAAGGACTTACTTGGATTTCGCTTTTTATCACACTTGCACCAATGCTTGGTTTCATGGGAACAGTAATAGGTATGATTGGTGCTTTCGACTCTATCCAAGCGGCAGGCGATATAGACCCTGCACTCGTTGCCGGCGGTATCAAGGTTGCACTTATTACAACCGTATCCGGACTTATAGTTGCAATGATACTTCAAGTATTTTATAACTATATAGTTTCTAAAGTGGACAGCATTGTTACAAAAATGGAAGATGCTTCTATTTCATTAATTGATATTCTTGTTAAATATAATAAAAAATAAATAATAATATGTCGAACTTAATCGGAAAAATAACAAATATATTACTACTTTCATTGATAGCAATATCGGCAGTACTTGCCATATTATTTTATATTGATATTGTAGGAGCAAGCGAGTATTCCGGAGTAACCAAGTTTACGGGAATACTTGTAGATTGGGCTATATTACTTTTTATATTGGCGGCGGCGGCGGCAGTGTTGTTCTCGCTTTTAAATATAGTATTGAAATTTATGGACGATGCAATGGCGGCAACAAAAAGTATAATACCTTTTGCTGTAGCAATAATTGTTTTTTTTATAGCATATTCGATGGCTTCAGATACAGTACTCAGTATGCCGCAATATTCCGGAGCTGATAATGTTGCCGGAACATTAAAATGGACAGGAGCCGGTCTGATAATGACTTGGATACTTCTCGGACTTGCAATTTTGTCCATTGTATATGCAGAAGCATCAAAATTCTTTAAATAGAGTTAATTAACATTAATACGGTATGACCGTGTGTATTTTCAACTTTGGCAAAGTTTT
>JAOZMN010000449.1 GCA_029934265.1 Bacteroidales bacterium | reverse complement strand
TATTTAGATTTGTTAATTTTTGTTAAATCAAACCCTAAGGGTCTTTTTATACCGAGATCAGTTATTAATTTACGATTCAAATTTATACTAACAATAATTGTACCGGATTTAAGTACTAATACAAAAGTTTTTCCCTATCAATTTTTATATAACAATATGATTAGTCGGTTTTTACAAATGCGACTTTGCCTCATTAAAAAGCTCGGAGACCTTATTGTTTACTTATGTCAATTTCATCTGATTTTCCTTCAATAAAAAGTTCAATATTTTCAATGATTCCGTCGATAAGTTTGTTTCTGCTTTCGAGTGATGCCCACGCAATATGCGGAGTAATCATGCAATTCGGAGCATCGAAAAGTATATTTCCGTCTGTCGGAGGTTCTTGGGTTAAAACATCAAGTCCGGCAAAGGCAATTTTTCCGGATTTTAAGGCTTCATATAAATCCTGCTCGTTTACAATACCGCCTCTTGCAGTATTTATGAGGACTGCAGTCGATTTCATTTTATTAAATTCATTTTTGCTAATTAAATTTCGAGTACGTTCGGACAAAGGTGTATGTATTGTTATTATATCCGATTTGCTTATTATTTCATCGAAAGGAACACGATTTTTTTGCTTGTTTTTTGTTATAAAACTTTCACAAGCAGCTATTTCCATACTGAAAGCTTTTGAAATTTCTGCAACTTTCTGCCCGATTTTTCCGTAACCTATAATTCCGATTTTTTTACCTGCCAAGTTGGAAAAAGGATATTTAAGCAAATTAAAAGTTTCTGATTTTTGCCAATTACCTGCTTTTATTTCATCGCCGACTTCGTTAAGCGAATTAAAATACCTCAATAAATATCCGAAAACTGTTTGTGCGACCGAATCGGTAGAATAGGCTTTTACGTTGGCAACCGGTATTTTTCTTTTTCGGCTTGCTTGTATGTCGATATTATTGTATCCGGTAGCGGCAACGCATATTAATTTAAGGTTTTGAGCTTGAAATAAATCTTTTTCCGTAATTTTTACTTTATTTGTGATAACAATTTCTGCATTTTCAATCCTTTTGCCGGTTTGTTCCGGTGCAGTAGTATCAAAAGAAGTCAGAGAATATTTATTTTCGAGTGCTTCTAAGCTGAAATCGAAGCCGAGCGTGGCTCTGTCTAAGAAAACTATGTTCATAAAATAAGTTTTTTTGATTTAGATTTTTGATTTTTTACTTTTGTCGGGTACAATTATCCAACTATATGACGATACAATAGTATTTTCGATAAATCACCAAATTAGCACATTAATATTAAATCAGGACGATGTCCGCAAAATTACATAAAATGAACTTTATTACAAAAACAAATTACAAATTTCTGAAACAAAAATCTGTTTATAAAGGAAAAGTTCGGGACGTTTACAATATAGACGACAAATATTTGGCGATGATTGTTTCGGACAGACTTTCAGCTTTTGACGTTGTTTTACCAAAAGGAATACCTTATAAAGGTCAGATACTTAATCAGATAGCGTCTAAGTTTCTTGATGCTACGGCAGATATTGTTCCTAATTGGAAAATTTCCACTCCCGACCCGATTGTAACTATCGGTTATAAATGTGACCCGTTTCCGGTGGAAATGATTGTCAGAGGATATTTGACGGGAAGTTCGTGGCGGACGTACAGCAAAGGTGCAAGGAATATTTGCGGTGTGGAAATTCCGGACGGTATGAAAGAACATCAACAGTTCACAAAACCGATAATTACACCGACTACAAAAGCCGAGCAAGGCGAACACGATGAAGATATTTCAAAAGAAGAAATTTTAAAACAAGGACTTGTTTCGCCGGAGGATTACGCTCAATTAGAAAAATATTCTATCGAGCTTTTTGAACGAGGAACAAAAATTGCAGCGGAAAAAGGACTTATTCTTGTTGATACCAAATATGAGTTCGGAAAAATAGCCGATAAAATTTATTTGATTGATGAAATTCATACTCCTGATTCATCAAGATATTTTTATGCCGATACTTATAAAGAAGCATTTAAAAAAGGACTTGCTCAAAAACAACTTTCAAAAGAATTTGTACGTGATTGGCTGATGCAGGAGGGGTTTCAAGGAAAAGAAGGACAAGAAGTTCCGGAAATGACAGATAAATTTACAAAAGAAATATCCGAAAGATATATCGAGCTTTACGAAAAAATTACAGGAGAAAATTTTGTAAAAGCAGATTTGACGGATTTGTCAAAGCGTGTTGAAAACAATATAAATAAAGGTCTCTCGGAAGTTGAAAATTAAGATATAGTTGAATAGTCGGGGTTTCACTCCAAGTGAAGCCCCGACTAAATCTAACTCGCAAAAGATTTTAATTTAATATTTTCTTTTAAAATTTTGTTTGAAAAGTTTATTATCAATTTTTTATAAATTTCAATTCCGTTTTTTATTTCATCGAGAATTATAAATTCGTCGGCAGTATGTGAGCGTTCGGATTTTCCGGGACCGATTTTTATAGTGGGAAATCCGGACATTGCAGATTGGTCGGAGGTAGTCGGTGAACCGTAAAGGTTCATATTCAGATTTTTACAACAATCTACAAAAGGGTGTTCCGGAGCTATTCGTGAAGAATTTAAACGAAATGACCTTGCTTTAAGTTCTGATTC
>JAOZMN010000090.1 GCA_029934265.1 Bacteroidales bacterium | reverse complement strand
TGAATACAGGTCCAGTTTACCATTAAAAAATAATATAGCAGACCTGAAGTTTTTAGAATGTAAAATCGAGTTTGAAAGAATTTTTTTACTGCTTTTTTTGCATTTTAATATAATCTTACTTTGTATTTGGTGATATTTGGGATATTGAACCTATTGTGTATTTTATGTTTTTTTTTACTCTGTTGTAAATTGCATGATTTCCGGACTTTTTTAAATTTTTGTTTTTCAAATGAGCCGATGTAATTATATGATTAAGAATAAAAAGCCTCGTAATCGTTTGATTACGAGGCTTTCCCAGTGAACCCGGCGGGACTCGAACCCACAACCATCAGAGCCGAAATCTGACATTCTATCCAATTGAACTACGGGTCCTGTTATTCGGATATGTAAACTTTGAAAAGTGTACAAGTCTTTTTTCAAAACTTTGCAAAATTAGAATATATTTTAATAAGAAAAAAGAAATTTGTACACTTTTTGCAGAGCATTAAAAATAAAAATATTATTTTAATGTTTTTTTTTATAAATTTGTACCTTGTGAAAGTAATTTACGGATTAAAAACAATTATTAAAAAACAATACTAATATGGCAACTGATTATACCCGGCTGGATTGGCAACAAACAGGAACAGAAATTACGATAAAGTTGCAAACAGTTACAGGAGAAATAAATTTTCTGCTCGATAAAAGTTTGTTAAATCATCTTGTGGCAAACAGTCCCAAAGTAGTTTTATTTCATATCGAAATTACAGGACAAAAAGAGCAAACTTATATCGTTGATTTTGAAAATTTAATATCTATTCCCTCTACTGTAAGTTTTCTTTCGGTAAAAATAGGTGAGAAAAAAGAAGTTGATACACTCGAAAAAACATTTACACCTTTGGGGAAATATTGTATTTCAAGAGGCGAAAGTCATTATAATAAACATATAAGCGAAAATGGTTGGCAACGACAACGTAAATATTTTAATGTTTATAATATGCAAGAAGTTGAATTTAAAACAAAACTTCATGTAGCGGAAGCTGAAAAAATAAAAGCCGAGCAAGCCAAAAAAAAAGAAATTGTTAAGAAAGAAGAAAAAACCAAAAAAAAATCAAAACTCGTACAATGTAAAAGTTGCGGTGAAATTATACCGAATTTGCCTGCTTGTCCTTATTGCGGAGTAAACCAATAAGGTGTCGAAAATTATTGTAAAAGTTTTTCCGCATCATTTTTAATATAACAGTATGTTTTTTAAGTTCTTATAAATTGGATTTTGTTCCATTAAATAGGTCGAAGACCTTAAATCGAAAAAATATGTCAAAAAATTTCAGTTTAATTGCCGATTCAGGCATACAATTTTATACAAGCAAGATAAATTTAAACCCTAAATCCAAGGCTTTAAAAACAAATTTGGATTTCTTTGAAAAATTGGAAGAAGATATTGAAGGAAACAAAGAATATACACTTATTACCACGAAAAACAACAAAGATATATCGAACTTACAGATGAAATTCGTAAAGTTGCTACGGATTCCGATACCGGAGAAATTGAAGAAAGTAAAATCCCTAAGCATCTAATCGAAAAAATTCCCGAACATAAAATCATAACAGTCAGAGCCAGAGAGGCTTTAGAAAGCTATGAAGGAATGTGGCTTCCTGTTCCGTTTTTGCGAAAAAGTTACGATGGCAAGAAATTCCAACAAGGACCCGAAACTTGGGCTATGATGTGGCTTACAAGAATTTCAGGACTTAGTGAAGAAGATACTGAATTTACCC
Source organism: Bacteroidales bacterium (assembly GCA_029934265.1). Taxonomy (GTDB): domain Bacteria; phylum Bacteroidota; class Bacteroidia; order Bacteroidales; family JAADGE01; genus JAOZMN01. Next base: position 8,102 of record JAOZMN010000090.1, on the reverse strand, counting down.
ATAAAGTAGTACTGGCGTTTGATACCCGTACTTCTGACAGCGATAGTATATACCTTACTCCTACAAAAAGAGATGCACAAAATTCAGTATTTGAATGTGCCGCAAATTCCGATGACAATTTCTTTTTCGTAGCTCGCCAATGGACACAAGAATGGCTGAAATCTTATTTCGATAAAAGAAGAGAAAAACTCGGAAAAGCCAACGATGAATATTGGTTTTTACACACCTCACATTATTTAACCTTTCTCAAAGTTTTGGAAAATGCCGATACATTTCCGCAATTGACATTGCATACAAACAATCGTTCCGTAGATGTTGATTTAATTCTTGATGTAGGAAATTCACGAACTTGCGGAATATTGGTAGAATCCGGTAAAGTAGGACAATCTTTTGAATTTACAGACGCAGTTCCTTTGGAAATCAGAGATTTAACCTATCCGGACAGAACTTATACCGACCCGTTCGAGATGAGAGTAGCATTCGTAAAAGCCGAACTCGGAAACGAAGCAGCTTATGTAATGTCCGGAAATCCCGATGCTTTTGCTTGGCCGTCATTGCTTAGAGTAGGGAAGGAGTCGGCACGTTTGGCGGTACTCAATACAAGCGATAATTCCAACTCTATAATGTCAAGTCCGAAACGTTATCTTTGGGACGATGAAAAATATCCCTTTCCTTGGACTTACATCTCAAAAACACCGGAAGCATTTGCAAAACCCGCACTTTACGGACTTGCAGAGCTTTTCACCGAAGAGGGAAAACTTCTTGCCAAAGAAAAAGTGAAAGCCGAAGAAGATGATGAAATGAAAAAACCTTATCCGGCAATGAATCCTTATTATTCAAGGAGTTCGTTAATGACATTTGCACTTGCAGAAATCTTTATGCAAGCCATAAATTTCGTAAACAGTTACGATTTCCGACTTCGACAAGGACAAGAAACTTTGCCGAGAAAGCTTAAGCGAATTACAATGACTGTTCCTACGGCAATGTTGCAAACCGAACAGCGAATTTTGAGAGAACACGCACAAGACGCACTTTCGGCACTCAAAACATATTTTTCAAGTTCCTTTATTGATGAAAATCTGGAAATAATTCCCGACCCTGCCGACCTGCAACGTGCAGCCGACAAAAAAACGGAATGGAGCTTCGACGAGGCAACAAACAGTCAGCTTGCCTTTGTTTACGGCGAAATAAAAGACCGTTTTATGAATAATGCAAATTTATACATAAAGACAGTTGGAAAACTTAGAGCTGACACACAATTTCCCGGTCAGCCTGCGGTTACAATGGCGAGTGTAGATATTGGAGGTGGTACAACCGATTTAATGATAGCAACTTATCAATCAAATCCACAAGCAAATATTTCAGTACTTACTCCCGACCCGAAATTTTGGGAAGGCTTCAACCTTGCCGGTGATGATATTTTAAAAAGAGTTATCGAAAGAATTGTATTACCCGAAATTAAAAAAGCTGCCGACAAACTTGGTTGTCGCAGGTCTATTGACGTTATGACTTTCCTTTTCGGACCGTATCTCGGAAAAACAACGGCAAAAGATAAATTGATGAAACGACAATTTGCACAACAAATTGCTTTGCCCATAGGTTTCGGAATATTGACACATACAACCGAAGAACGTCCGCAAGAAGTTCGTTCTTTCGATTCATTTTTCATGCAACACCCTCGTCCGAATCAAAATTTAATAGAATATATTAATGAAGAGTTTATAAAAGAAGGTGCAACAGAGTTCGATTTGGAAAAAATTGTTTGGAACTTGAACAGTACCGGAACAAATAATGTAGTAAAAGATGTTGTCGAAAAAATGATAGGCGACCTTTGTGGAATTATCGGACAATTCAAATGTGATTATGTCTTACTTGCCGGTCGTCCGACAACTTTACCGGTTGTAAGAGATTTATTTTTGAAATATTTACCGGTAACACCGGATAAAATTGTACAACTCGGAAATTACAGAATAGGAACATGGTATCCTTTTGCGGAAGGAAACGGAAAAATAAAAGACCCGAAAACTTGTGTTGCAGTCGGTGCAACGGTAGCACTTATGGCAGGAACCCTCCGCAGATTGGACGATTTTACGATAGATACAACTTTATTGAAAGAAAAATTTGAAAGTACTGCTGATTTTATCGGGGAATATGACCATAACAAAGCACAAATAAAAGAGCTTTTCTTAGATCCTGATACCGACAATAAAAACATCAAATTTTACGGACACATGCTTATAGGTATGCGACAAATGCCGACCAACAATTGGATTTCCACACCTATGTTTAAGCTCACTTATGCAACTCACGAAGCTGCAAAACGCTTAAAAGACCGAGAGCCGCTAACTTTTGATTTGGAACGTAATCCTCGTGATAAAGAGCGACTTAAACCAATCCGAAACGTGATGGATAAAAACGGTAAAAAAGTACCTGCTTCCGAGCTTAAACTTCAACTGCAATCACTTGCAGACGAGCATGGTTACTGGCTTGATACCGGAATTTTCCTAATACAAATTTTTTAACATAATTAACTAATCATTTAAAACCATACCGCTATGAAATTAAAAATTGAACCTTCGTCGATTGACTATGAAGAAATGAAAGCAAAATTGGAAGCGAATTTTCCAAACTACGGATTTCAAAACAAGGAGTAAAAATTTTCTTGTGGCATCTGTTCCGGAGTCAAAAACTATAGGAACTAATATTTTATTGAAAAAAAATAAATTATTAGTTGCAGGTAATTTCCCTACTCCGGTAGGTTCAATGATATTTGCATTGTCGTTGTTTGCTTTGGGATTTCTCATTCCGTTGGTAATTTTCCTTATAGTATTTCAACCTAAAATGAAAAAGTTGGAAAACGAAATTGCTGCATTTTTGAAAGAAGAATATAATTTGTAAAACATAAGCTCATTATTTAATACCCTATAAGTCAGGTCTTTTTGACAGACTTATAGGGTATTCTTGATTTACAGAATAAGGTTGAAAATCTTACAGTTTAAATCCGACAACGAGAATATCGTCTGTTTGGGGGATATTTGCTTCTGCTTTCCACGCTTCAATGGTGTCGTCGAGGATTTGACGTTGTTCGTCCATTGGTTTTTGGTGAATATCAAAGAGTAGTTCTTTCATTCTTTTAATCATAAACTTTCGTCCTCTCGGTCCGCCGAATTGGTCTTGGAAACCATCGGTAAACATATAAAACCACGTAGGAGAAGTATATTCTACTTTGTTTTTTGTAAAAGGTACGCCGGATTGATAACCTCCTATTGATTGTTTGTTAGCCTTTATTTGATGCAACTCTCCGTCTGTTATATAAATAAGCGGATTTTTAGCTCCGGTAAATTCTACTTCTTTTGTTTTTTTGTCGATAACACAAAGCGAAACGTCCATACCGTCCTGATTATCAGTTTCATTTTGATTTAGAGCCGAAACTACAAATTTATTCATGTTATCGAGTATCAAATTCGATTCCACAATATCTTTATTGATAATCGTAGTAAGAACTTCGCTTCCAATCATGCTCATAAATGCTCCGGGAACGCCGTGTCCGGTACAATCGACAGCCGTAAAAACAATTTTATCCAAGTGGTCGGCAAACCAGTAAAAATCACCTGAAACAATATCACGAGGCTTGAACATTATAAAATAATTCTCTAACGAATTGCTTATTGCAGCTTTCATCGGCAACATTGCCTCTTGAATACGTTTTGCGTAATTTATACTTGCGGTTATTTCTTTATTTGCTTCCGATATTTCTTCGTTTGTTTCCGAAAGCTGGTCGTTTATCGCCTCAATTTCTTCTTTACTTTTATTAAGCTCTATATTTTTATGTTTAATTTCGGCAGTACGCTCTTCCACAACTCTTTCGAGATATTCTTTTTGCATTGTTACTCTTCGCAGACTTAATTTTACGATTATATATATAAACAATCCAAACGCCAGAACATAAGATATATATGCAAGTATTGTTTGATACCAAGGCGGGAATACTTCAAAAGTAAAAGTTGCAACGGAGCTTTCTGTACCGTATATATTTCGTGCTTTTACTTTGAATGTATATATTCCTTTTGCAAGATTTGTATATTCTTTTTCGGTTTTGGAAGTCCAGTCAGACCACTCTTTATCATTGCCTTCCAAGAAAAATTTATATTGTGTTTTTTCGGATTCTTCATAAAATAACGATGAATATGAAAACATTACTCCATTGTATTCATAATCCAGAGAGTAATTCATGTTTTTCGGTTGTTCTAATTGTGCCACACCGTTGGAGTCAGGGAAAGCACCACTGAAAATCGTCGAATCGCTTTTGTTTACAAGTTCTACTTTACGGATAATTGCCGGAAAAACTTTTGAAAAATCTTTTTTATAAGTTTTATCGTAAACCACAAAGCCTTTTTCTGTTCCGATTAGAAGTTCGGTATCTGAAATCAGTTTTATACTGTGAATATTATTTTTCACTTTGTAAAAACTTTGTTTTTCAATAGTATAGCCGTCTGCTTCTTTTTTTAACAAGCAAAGTTCCCAATTTTTTTTATCTTGTAATTTGGTATCGTTAATTTCTTCTTTGTACCAAATATTTCCGTTTTTTTCTTGAAGTAAATCAATTACTTTTATTTTATTTCCGAATATGGTATTAATTTCTTTGTCTTCAATAAATTTATTTTGTTTTTCATCGAAGCGATAGAAACCGTTTGCTGTTCCGAAAGTTATTTTATTATTTATGCGAAAAACATAATTTCCTAATTTACTTGGCAAACCGAATTTATCGTCAAAAAATTTTTTATCGACAACTTTCGTTAATTCTTTATTTAATTTTACTCTGAAAACTCCTTTGTTTTTTTCAGAAATCCAAATTGTGCCGTCTTTTGTTTGTTGAAAATGTCGGCAACTTTCTTTAAAATCTTTAATGAAATTACGAAATTTCCATTTCCCGTCTTTAAATTCAAAAATAATAAGTCCGTTTCCTCCGGCAGTAATCAATATATTCGGGTTGTTTATGTCTAATCTGAAATTCCGGATGCTGTTATCTTCTTGAATAAATTCAGACTTGTCGTCTTTGTCTATTGTGAACAAACCGCTTGCTCCGGCACATAACAGTTCTCCTGCAACGGTGTCTATTTTCCATATTTGGAACTCTCCTCTCTTATTCTCGATTATATCGAATTTAGAAATAATACTGCTTTCCGAAATATCAGTTTTATATACTCCGGCGGCATTTCCGACATATATTTTATTGTTGTAAACTACGGAAGTAAGAACGGAACTTGTAAGTCCTGAACTGCTCCCGAAAACTCTGTAAGGGCTGTCGGCTATTATATTTGTGATACCATTATTTAAACCGAGCCATATATTGTTCGTTTTATCGACAAATGTTGCTCTGACATCGTTATTTTGCAAACCTTCGCTTACTGTAATATGTTTTTGAATGTTCAATTCGTTGTCGGTAATAATAATACCGTTTGAGTACAATCCTCCAATGTATTGATTTTCTTTAAATTTGCTGTATTTATATATTTGTTGGAGTAAGGAATCGGTAACAATTTCTTTTATTTCTTTTTTAGTTACGATATAACCGTTTCTATGATAAGGAACGACCAAAATTTCGTCTTTTGAATAAGGAAACATTCCGGTAACAAAAACATTTTTAAGAACATCGCTTCCGGGCAAATCAATAAGTTTTTTGTCTTTATATTCAACAATACCCCTTCCTTTTTCTTGAAAATATAATTTTCCTCGAATGTAATAACCTGTAATAAATCTGTTTTTTACATCAAGTATTTCTATAATTTTAAATTTGTTATCATTGTATATAAGCAGGCTTGTCGGGGTTAAGAAAAGAATGTCGTTTTCGGAGCTTACATAAATGTTCAATACTTTTGTGAAATCTCTGTATTTTTCGGGAACTTTTTCGGAAAGGGAAATGTATTTGGTCTTACCAAGTTCGTTTACAGATAAGTAACCAAGCTCTCCTTTTTTTGCACCTACATATATTTTTCCTGTTTTATCTTTGGCAAGTGCGAAAACAGCTGAGCGATTTGTTACAAAAATTTGTCGCCAATTTGTTCCGTCAAATTCAAGTATGGAAGCAGTATTACCGAAATATAAAACGCCTCGATTATCTTGTGCAACAACCCAGTTTTGATTTGCTGCATTGTATTGCTCATCGGTATAATTTTCAATATAAGGAACACCCAGTTTATTTATCTGACTTTGAGCGAAACTAATGAAAAAAACGGCTAATATGAAGAGAATAAGTTTTTTATTCATTTTTTATGCTTTTCAACACTGCAAATATATAAAATAAAATAAGATAAAAGATAAAATTAATATCCGGATAGATTTATATTTCAAAAAATGTACCAAATCATTAAAAAATCTAATATGTTTTCAGGAAATTTTACAAATGTTAATATAATGGTATAATGATGTAATAATATATATTCAATCATTGTATCATTACATCATTATATCATTCAAAAAATCATTGAAAAAAATTATTCAAAATGGAAGGAAAGCATGAATGAATTGGATTTCATGTATTTGAAAGTTTGGGTATATTGTGTTACATCGGGAATTACGACATTATTTAGTCCTGCTCCGTATTTTAATTCTATCGAAAATTTAGAAAAACTGTTATAAAAATCCATTCCGAAACCTACTTCGTAATATAAATCCGGTTGTTTGAGTCTTATTTTGGGAAGTTCTTTTGGCGGTATTTTCTTTTTGGGAGCTAAATCAAGTTTCGGATTTAATCCTGCAACAACATAAGGACGCATATTATTTATTCGTTTCCCTTTATATTTAAGCAAAAGCGGAAATTCGATAAAAGTTGATGCCAATAACATTGTATGAGTTTCAAATTCATAATTTTGCTTGTCGGAAGTATCTTTTATTATAATGAAATCCAAATCACGCTGACTAAAAGTCAGATTTACCAAAAAACGCATATCAAGATATTCCGTTAGTCGAGAAAACCTACTCTTTGTTTGTTTTCTATCGAATATATTTCTCCTATTTTTGCCGTATTAAAAAAATCATCGGAATTTCTCATGTAGAAATCGGCTGTGTTTAAGCCTACCGTAAATCCGAAATGCAAAAATTTCCTGTCGTATCGAACATCTCCGGAAGGATACAGCATAACTCTGCTTTTTTGAGCTTCCGCAAAGACACTCAAACACATAAAGAGTGTTATTGTTGTTAAATATTTTATGTTCATTTATTAGATTCTTCTGTCTGTAAGTTTATTCTTTAAACTAAAAAAAACATATAAAAAGTATTTAATTTTTATATATTTTGTTAAAATTCACTTTTTTTGAATTGCCGGTTAAGGTCATTATAAAAGTATCTCGACAGTTACTTAATGATAACTTTTTAATTAAAATAATTTTACATGAGTGAGTAAGCAACTTTAAGTAGGTCAGAGACCTTAATTCCACTCGAAAGTATTAATTAATGTATCTATATCTTGTTTTATAAATTTCAGCGACGGGCGTAGGGAGTCTTTATTGGGCTGAACATTAAAGTATAAAGCGGCTCTAAAAAAGTGTTTTACGCTGTCGGTCAGGTAGAATTGTACGGAAGATGCTGTATTTCCTTTTATTTCGTACATAATTCCGTAAACTTTTTTTTCGGTATTTATCCAAACTTTTTCGTTTATTGCATCTGCTTTTATTGTGTGTTTGTACGCCATTTTTCGAGTATCGTCTTCAAAAACGGAAAAGTTGTTGGTAATATCTTTGTAAGTTACGTTAATTGTGGCTTTAAAGGCGGGGAAATTTATATTCGACCAATATTTTTCAGCTCCCTTGGTTTTGTCGTCTTTTACTTGTGCATATATCGGATAATCAAACTTGTAAGGATAATTATTATCGAATTTTCGATATTTTTTTTCGGGAAAGTCGATTCTTAAATAACCGTGCGGTTTGGGAGTGTAAATTTCTTCGCATGATACTGCAAGAAATAAAATCGGAATAAATAATATTAAGAATATTTTGCTGTTTTTCATTATACTGAGTAATTGATTATTTTTGATTGTACTTTCGCCTGATTAATAATGCGAATTAAGGGTTGAAAAATGTATTTTTTTAAAATTGTATTAAGTT
>JAOZMN010000448.1:1420-2634 GCA_029934265.1 Bacteroidales bacterium | reverse complement strand
AACGAAACAAAATAATGTAATTTTTTAAATTCGAGTAATAAGCTCTTTTTAACCATCCATAAGACTTGAAAACTTTATAATCTTTTCCGTTTACATCCACAATAAAACCTTTTGTTACAAGGTCTTTTAAAACCTTATTTTTATTTTCGTGGTTATGCAAAAATTCTAATAAGTAATATTTTATTGCGATTTCAAGTTTAACAAATATCAACTTTTCTTGTAAGTTCTTAAATTTCTTCGGAACTTCTTTATATTCTAATTTTATCATTTGTTATTTTTTTGATACAAATATAATAATAATATTATTAAAATGTTAGTATTTTTAACAAAAATTCTTTTTTGTATGATATTAACAGAAAATCAAATAAAATCTTTAATCATTGAACCGAAAAATAAACGGCTTATTGATTATTTAATTGCCGAAAAACAAGAGCATGAATTGCATGTAGTTGGACACGGTATTAATAACTTCATCGACACGGTGGACGGTCTGGAAGGTGCTGATTATCTGAAAATCAAAAAGAAATTTAAGAATTATAAAACCGTTCAAATTTATCATAAAGCATTAAAACCCCTTCAAAAAATATTATCTGCAAAAGGCGGAAATATTCTTTACGATGTAAACGAAAAGCACACCGATACAATATCAACTTATTTTAATCAGAGAATAAATGAGTCTTATTCCGTAAAAGAATGGATGGATAAAATTTGGCTATCAAATATAAATATTGATGCGATGGGTATGACTTTAATAGAAATAGACCCGGAAACTAACAATCCTTATTTAACTTATATTTCAGTATTTCAAAATGAAGGGGCTTATTCTTATAAGCAAATATATGATTTTGATTATAAGAATATTTCAAAAGTCGAATATCTTATATTATATTGGGGACAGGATGCAAACGGCAAGAAATTGTATAGAGTAATTGATGATAAATTTGATTACATAGTAAGACAAGATGGTGAGGAAGTCGAAATTTTAACAGATGAGATAAAACACAATCCATTTGGAATAGTTCCGGCTGTAATAAATTCTAATAGAGTTGATTTGCAATTCACAACGGCAAAAACTACATATATAAAGGAAAGTTTGATTTTAGCTCGTGACTATCTTAACGATTATTTAGATTATCGTATTTACAAGAAAAAAATATCAATACCGCGAATTTGGGAATTTAAAACACAATGTAATGTTTGCAGTGGTGAGGGTG
>JAOZMN010000448.1:0-1410 GCA_029934265.1 Bacteroidales bacterium | reverse complement strand
AGTAACAAATGTATGTAATGCGTGCAACGGAACGGGTATTAATATACGTAGGAACTTAACAGATATATACCGAATTGATATTCTTGATAAAGACGTTCAAAGTAACATTCCGCCGACAGGTGCAACAACTTTGCCTACTGATATTCAGGAGCAAATGACTACGGAATTAGATAAATTAGAGGTCGGAATATATGAGACTGTTTGGGGTCAAGGAGTGTTTATTGATAATAACAGAGCTAATACAACAGCCTTTGAAATATCAGTAAGAAATGACCAAATGACAGCCCAATTAATGACAATTGCAGAAAATTATAAGATTGTAAAAGAGTCTATAATTAATTTAATCGGTAAATATGCCTTTGAAAATAGTTTTAAGTCGGTTACAATAAAAACGCCGACTAATTTTGTTCTGAATACCGGAACTGAAAGTCTTTTATTATATTTAGAAGGAAAAGAAAAGAACGCCCCTAACTCAATTTTAGATAAATTATATTTTGATTATTTGACTTCGGAGTATGAAAATGATGAGTTGAATTATATCAAGGCGAAGAAATTATTCATAGTAGAACCGTATCCGCACAATACTTTACTTGAAATTATGAGTATTGCAAATGAAACAGAAATAATAATAAAAAAGAATTTTGAGAAATATATCGCATTGTTTGAACAAGAACACGGTCGTATATATTTAGAAAATAACACAATTGAATTAATAACTAAAACATTTTTAAATTATGCAAGTAAAAGCAAAACATCCGATTAAAGGAACACTTACATTCGCAACTATGCAAATGTTTAACACTACAAAACGATTAGACGATGATTGGAAATTGATTAAAGAAAAAAAGAAAGAAGTTAAAGAAGTAAAGGATAATAAATAATAATAAACATTTTAAGTTACAAAAATGGAATTAAACACAAAAACAGTTGAAAAGTTGGCGAACTTGTTAAATATAAACGTAAGTGATTTAAGTGCAAGTTTAAGCACAGATAAAGATATTGAATTACCAAAGATTTACACGGAAAGTCAAATATCTGTTTTAACCGAAAACATACAAAAAGAAAAATATGAAAGCGGTAAAAAAGCAGGATTGGAAATGACTTTTAAAAATCTAAAAAAGGAATTTTCTGAAAAGTATAAATCAGAAATTGAAAGTAAAGATTTTACGGAGTTAATAAATTTTGTAAGCGAAAAAGAAAGTTCAAATTTGAAATCTGAAATTGAAAAGTTAAAATTAAATTCGACACTGAAAAGTGATGAGAAAGTTTTACAACTTCAAACAAGAATAGCAGAATTTGAAAGCGAGAAAGCTAATTTACAAAATCAAATTGAAAATATTAATACGTCTTATTCCGAAAAAGAAAAAGATTTAATAAATAAGTTCAATTCCGAAAAGTCTAATAACTTAG
>JAOZMN010000447.1 GCA_029934265.1 Bacteroidales bacterium | reverse complement strand
AGCACCAAAATTTTAGGGCTTATTGTTTTTATATCGTCTATAAAACTAACTACTGCTATTATTAAACCTGACAAAAGAGCAAAAAATAGATTTATATCGGGTTTATGAAAAATAAATTCAAAACATAAACCTACATACCATGCTACCGCCAAAGCAATTCCGCCTCCTCGTGGGGTAGGAACTGTATGGGAACTTCTCTTATTTGGAATGTCAATTATTTTTTTTCTAACAGCTATTTTTTTTATAAAATAGGTGAAAATAAAAGATATTACAAACACAGTTATATATAAAATGATTTTATACATCAACTTTATTTTTATTACAGACTACGTCTGTTTTTATTGAATTATTAATATTTACTATATATTTCGTTACAAACGGAACTATCGACAGCATTACAAAAATAGGTGAACTAAAATGACTGTTTCCGCTTACAAAAGTAAAGAAAAAAGCAATAATATACATAATAAAAAACACTAAGTGATATTTTCTGTATTTCCAATAGTACCAAAATGTAAGTAAGAGGAAATAAATATAAAATAGTCCACCTATAATTCCGGAGTATAAAAATGCTGATAATATCGGACTATGAGGGTAATCGAGTACTTTTTTGTTTTCATTTTTAGGGAGAAATTTTTCTCCGAATTTTTCCATGTATGTAAAACCGTTTCCAAATATTTTTTGTAATAATGTGTATTCTTTGAATAGTTCTATTGCGTACTCCCAACGGTCGGTGCGACCATGTGTGAATTCATTATTTATTTTTTGTTGTGCTATATTTCTTACTATAGTATCGTTGTGAATAAGCTTAATGTCTGTAAAATCAACAATGGTATTTTTATCTAAAGTATTGATAAGGTTATATTTATTTCCGACATGATTTTCCTTAAAAGTGTACGAGCATTCGCATTGTTTCCAGTTATCTCCTAAATCTGTAATTTTTTTTGGTAAGTTAATTAAATACTTATCATTTTCTTTTAACCACCAACCAACCATAAATGGATTTTTATCACATTTAATTACTCTATATTTAAATTTAAAAGTATATGTAATTCCTTTATAATATTTAACATGCTCGAAACCGGTATATGAAAGAGACCAGTCTCCTATATGATTATATCGTTCTACCCTTATAGCTTTACCATATTGACAATCAATAATGCTTAAAATATCATCAGGATAAACTGTTGTTTGCCAAAATAACTTACCCTCGTAAAGGTTTGAATTGTAAAAAAGATTATTTTTCTCTTTGCTCAGCCATAATTTTTTATATGTTTCATTGTAACTTAATGAATTGCCGATAATAGTGGAATACCTATATAAATAACTTGTAGCTGTATTTTTTAATTTATTGTTATTTCTAATTACAATAAAACCTGACAATAATATAAATAAAAATACGAATATTTTTACTATAGTGATTTTTTTCCGTTCTTTTATTAAATTTATTATAAATAGAAGAACTAAAACTAAAACAGCTCTCCTTGAATTTGAGAATAAAATATTTAAGGTTAAAATAAATAAACTGAAATTAACAAATCTATAAGTGATATTAATTTGTTTTGATTTTTTAAAAAAAAACAGAACAATTATTGCAAAAATGAAAAATAAGGAATAAAAATTATAATCAGTAGTTAAGGAAATGCTATTAGATACATTAAGGAATTCGACAAATGGTAATTTTATTTCTAATATATTGAAAAATAAGAATTTTGATAAGCCGATTATTCCAATAGCTACTACTGCATATATAAATAATTCAAATAATTTTAGTATGTTATTTGTATTCCAAAATTTAAAAAAAAATGAAATATAAAAAATAAATATTATTACAATAAAATTAACAATTTCTTTTATTGCATAAATTTCTTGTGTTGCTAATGTTGCCAAAGTTAAAAAAACAGCCAATAAAAATATTTCTTTAAGGCTTAAAACAAACTCTAAAATTTGAAAATTGCTTTTCTTATTACTGATGATAATAAAAATTGCTGATAAAAATGTCAGAAAGGCAAAAATTAAAAATAAATATTTTAGTATAGGAAAAGCAGAACGCAACAAGTATGTTATGATTGTAAGCGTGAAAATTGTATTGAAAAAACAACCAACAAACTTTTTAATATGCTTATTTATTTGTTTGCTTTGTACCATTCTATCATATTTTTAATTCCTTGCGAAAAAGAATATTTTTGTGTGTAATTTAATATTTTTTGTGTCTGTGAATTATCAATTAACTGTGAAGATAGTAGTTTAATGTAAATTGAAAAACTAATTTTTTTAAGACCTTTTTTGAAAACTAACGGCACTACAAATTTACGACTATCAAAATTCTTTGCAATTTCTGACACTAAATTACTTGTAGAGATATTTGCACTTTCTGACACTAAAAATATTCCTGTATTATTGTGTTTAATAACATTGTTTATTAATAGGATTAGATTTTTTATATATACCATACCACGTACATTCGCAATCTGTCCTAATGGAATAATTGGAAATTTATCTATTAGTTTTACCAACTTATAGATATTTGCTTTTACTCCTTCGCCATATACTACTGGTGTTCGGACTATAGATATTACAAAATTATCGTTAGCCATTTTCAATAATAATTCTTCGGCTTTTAATTTACTTTTTCCGTATAAATCAACAC
>JAOZMN010000005.1 GCA_029934265.1 Bacteroidales bacterium | reverse complement strand
TCCACTTGCGAAAATAATGATACCGAGTATCAATAAAGAATTTACCGAAAATATTGAAGCAATAAAATCAATAATATTATCGGAAGTAAATATTAAAGAAATTGAATTTATAAAAGACAGTTCCGGACTTTTCTCCAAAAAAGTAAAAGCTAACTTCAAAATTCTTGGAAAAAAATACGGGAAATTGATGCAACTTATAACCGGAGAATTATCAAAACTATCGCAAGAAGAGATAATTAACTTTGAAAACTCCAGTGAATTAAAAATCAATACTCCCGAAAAAGAATTGACTTTAATTTCGGAAGAAGTAGAAATTGTAACCGAAGAATTACCCGGTTTGCCGGCAATGACTGCAAATAATATTACAGTTGCATTGGATATTCAAATAAATGAAGGGCTTAAAGATGAGGGAATTGCAAGAGAACTTGTGAATAAAATTCAGAATATCCGTAAAGACTCCGGTTTTGAAGTTACCGACAATATTATTCTTGAAATCCAAAAACATTCAAGAATAAATAATGCCGTAAAAAAACATGAAAATTATATAAAATCGCAAATCCTTGCAAAGAAAGTAGTATTAGTCGAAAATATACAAGAAAATAATAACGGCACTAAATTTGTTGAAATAGATAAAGATTTTAAATTACCTGTAAGAGTTTTTAAAATCTAATTTGAATGATACAATATTTTTAAATTATATAATATGGAAACAAGTAAAAGATATTCAGACCAAGAGTTAAGTGAATTTAAAGAATTAATATTAAAGAAATTAAAAATAGCAACTGACGATTACGAGTTGTTACACAACACAATAACTCACGAAAACAATAATGACACACAAGACACCTCGCCTACATTCAAAATGTTAGAAGAGGGAGCAAATACAATGTCAAGAGAAGCAGCAGGGCAGTTGGCACAACGTCAATTAAAATTTATTCAACATCTGAAAGCCGCTTTGGTAAGAATTGAAAATAAATCTTATGGTGTGTGCCGGGAAACAGGCAACTTAATTTCAAAAGAACGACTAAAAGCCGTTCCGCACGCTACCTTGTGCATTACGGCAAAATTAAACAGGAAATAAAAAATGTCAAAATTTACAAAAGCATTAATATTTGTTTTTATCATAGTTTTTATAGACCAATTTTCTAAAATTTGGATAAAAACAAATATGAAACTCGGAGAAAGTAACATCGTTTTCGACAGTTGGTTTAAAATTCATTTTATCGAAAACGAAGGCATGGCATTCGGTTGGAAGTTTATCAACAAGACGGTTTTGAGCTTATTCAGAATAGTAGCAGTAGGATTACTTGGTTGGTTTTTATACGATTTAACTCGCAAAAAAGCAAAAACTATCGTATTGATAAGTATTTCGATGATACTTGCCGGAGCATTCGGCAATATTCTCGACAGTGCTTTTTACGGAATGTTTTTTACGGAAAGTACACCGTTTAAAATTGCAGAATTTACAAAAACAGCCGGTTATGAAATTTTCCTTCACGGTTCGGTAGTCGATATGCTGTATTTTCCCTTATTTTCGGGAAGATATCCTGATTGGTTTCCGTTTTTAGGTGGCGACACTTTTGAATTTTTTCGCCCTGTTTTTAACATTGCAGATTCCGCAGTAACTTGCGGGGTAATATTAATACTGCTTTTCAGAAAGGCATTTGTTTTTCCTTCGATTACAAAAAACAACGAACAAGTTACAATGAGCAATAAATAATACCCCTATACATCTGTCAGGCATTTCTATTTGGCAGTATAGTATTGTATATCAAGTGAAAACACCTGATATGTGCAGGATTAGATTAACTTCGCACAGGTACGTAAGCAACAATAACCGGGTCGAAGACCTTATAATTTTATACAGATGAAAAATCTCGGTAAAAATATTACTCTGAGAGGTAAATTGCTGACAGGTTTTGGGATTATTGTATTAATTACGATATTTTCCGGAGCAAGAGAATTTACTCTTTTGGAAAAATTTGACAGCAAAAGAACACAAGCAAATAAAGCAAGTGAAATGACAAACTTGCTTAACCAGTGTAAATTAATTGTCGTTTCTGAAAAAGCAATCGTTAATAATATCTCCAAAGCAACAACAGAAAAAGAGCTTGAAGACGCAAAAAATATTCATAGCGAAAACAAGAGCAAACTTCAAAGAAGCCTTGAAGATGTATTGAAATTATCATCAAAAGAAGAATATTCTACTTACAAAAAAAATGCAGATAATATAACCGACACAATATCAGACGCTGCAAGTTTGTTCAATAACGATATAGAAAAAGCATTCGATAAACTCATAAACAACAGTACTGAAATTATAGACACATCATTTTTCTTGAAAAACGTATCATTACAGCCTGAGTTGATTTCAGATACTACAAATGCGAAATTAGAAGCAGAGGCAAGAAGAGCTTTACTCGAAAAAACAAGATATGATATTAAAAGTCGTTCCGAATTTATAATTTTTCAAAGTGATATTTTAATCCGAAAAATAAAAAATACCATTGTCGAAAATCTAAAAATCAAAAATCATATAATCGAGAACACCGATGAATTATACAAAAAAGAAGCTGCCGCAAATATATTATTACTATTACTTGCCGTTACAATATCTATTTTGGTAGTTATCTTCATTTTAAGAAGTATTTTGAAACCGGTTACACTAATCGAAAAACAATTAAATTTACTTACAGTAGGTATTCTGCCCGAAAATATAGATATAAATTCAAAAGATGAAATAGGAAGGATAGGACAACTTCTGAACCGACACGTAAATCGCTTAAACGAGACAGCAAAATTTTCAATGGAAATAGGAAAAGAAAATTTCTCGGGCGAATATAAAACACTCGGTAAAGACGATGTACTCGGAAACTCCTTAATTACCATGCAGGGAAGTCTGCAAAGTGCAATCGAAGAAGAAAACAAGCGTAAAATTGAAGATTTACAACGAAGCAGAACCAGTGAGGGACTCGCATTATTCGCTGAAATACTAAGGCATCATACAGAAAATATAACAGAACTTTCAAACGATATAATTTCAAACCTTGTAAAATTCTTAAATGCAAATCAAGGCGGAATTTTTATCCTTAACGACAACAATCCTAATGATATTTATTACGATTTGCTCGGTGCTTACGCATACAGCAGAACAAAATATCTCGACAAACAAATAAGACCCGGCGAAGGACTCGTAGGAGCAGTGGCTACCGAAAAATATACTGTTTACATGACAGATATTCCAAACGAATATATCGAAATTGAATCAGGAGTTGGTAGTGCAAATCCTAATTCAATGCTGATAGTACCACTTAAAATAGAAGATAACGTACTGGGGGTCATCGAATTAGCATCTTTTAACAACTTTGAAAAATATGAAATAGAACTCGTAGAAAAAATAGCGGAAAGTATTGCCGCCACACTTTCTACTGCAAGAATAAATACAAAAACCGCCGAACTTTTAGAACAATCGAAAATTACAACATCTAAAATGCACAGGCAAGAAGAAGAAATGCTTCAAAATATTGAAAAATTGAAAGTAAC
Organism: Bacteroidales bacterium; assembly: GCA_029934265.1. Classification (GTDB taxonomy): domain Bacteria; phylum Bacteroidota; class Bacteroidia; order Bacteroidales; family JAADGE01; genus JAOZMN01. The sequence continues at coordinate 24,317 of JAOZMN010000005.1, read as the reverse complement.
CCAAGACGAAAGTAACAGAAGAGAAACAAAAATGAGAGCAGCTTTCAACGAGCTTGAAAATTCACACAAAAAACTTGCCGATAAAGAAGAACGACAGGACCAACTAATCAAAGAATTAAACACGGAAAAAAACAAACTTACAAGAACTATCAAAGAAAAAGAAGCATACAATAAAAACATTCTCGAAAGCAGCCAGAACGCAGTTATTTTATTTAATGAATTTTTTGAAATAGAATTTTTTAACAACCCTGCTCAAAAACTGTGGAAATACAAAGAAGCAGACATCGAAGGCAAAACAATAGCCGAATTATTTCCCGAAAACGTAGTAAAACAATATTCCGACGATAAACTTAATGCTTACGACATTTTTGAATCCGGACTACTTACAACCGGCTCCGAAAAGAAAATATTAACAAAATCCGGAGAAATAGTGCCGGTTAAATTCTCACTTTCCGAATCGGATTTTGCCGGCAAGAAAAAATACACAGCTTTTGTTGCAGATATTCGTAAAGAAAAAGAAAAAGAAAGAAAGGTATTTGAAGAAATGGAAGCAACAATAGGTGCCGAAATAGAATATGAAATAAGAACAGAAAGATTAGAAAAATTATTATCAAACAACGGAATAAAAATACCAAGAAAAGAAGCCGCAAAAGAACTTATAAGATGGTCAGACGATTACAGCATAGACCTTAGAGTTATCGACCAACAACATCGCAAATGGGTCGATATTGTAAATAAATTATTTATTTCGTTCAAAAACGGCGACCCCGAAAAAGATGTAAATCGTATTTTTACAGAATTTGCAGATTATACCGACTATCATTTCAGTTTTGAAGAAAAATACATGATAGACTTTAAATATACAGGATTCAAAAAACACAAACGACAGCACATGAAGTTACTCATGGATATTACAAGGCAGAAAAAAAGAATAAAAGAGGGTGAATCTGTTGTAGGTTATTCCATGATGAAAAAATTGCGAAACTGGATACGAGAACATATTCTTACCGAAGATAAAGAATACGTTGAATTATTTAAAGAAAAAGGACTTTCGTAAATCATAAAATATGATACCGGAAGAAGAAAAAAATAAAAAAGAAAATACAACACCACAAAAACAAGAGGTGTCGTCGGCATTTAAAAACCTGACGAACACTATTTTGCATTTTCTTTACGATATTCTACACATAAAAGACGGAACCGACGTAGAGGGAACCGCAGACGGAATAAAACGAGATATAGTATTCAAAGGACACAGCGTTTGGATACTTATAGCATCTATATTTATCGCCTCGATAGGGCTAAATGTAAATTCCGCAGCAGTTGTAATCGGAGCAATGCTTATTTCGCCTTTGATGGGTCCGATTGTCGGTATCGGTTTTTCGGTAGGAACAAACGACTGGCATACATTAAAACGCTCAGTTAAATTTTTTCTGATTTCAGTAATCGTAAGTGTTGCAACTTCTACAATATATTTTTTACTGACACCACTCAAAGACGCACATTCAGAACTTCTTGCACGTACATCTCCAACATTTTTAGACGTGCTTATTGCAATTTTCGGAGGTGTTACAGGAATAGTTGCCGGCTCTCGAAAAGAAAAAACAAACGTAATTCCCGGAGTAGCCATTGCTACCGCCCTTATGCCACCACTTTGTACAGCAGGATACGGACTTGCAACCGGACATTTTGACTATTTTTTCGGAGCATTTTATCTTTTTTTCATAAATGCCGTTTTTATCAGCCTTGCGACATTTATTATTGTCCGGTATTTAAAATTTCCCTTAAGAAATTTTGTTCACCCGAGTAAAGAAAAAAAAGCAAAACGATATATGACAATTTTTATCATTCTGGTAATATTGCCGAGTGCCATGATATTTTGGGATTTAATAATAGAAACACGATTTAACAGCAGAGTCGAAAATTTTATAAACGAAAATTTTAAATACGAAAAATCAAATTTATATCAAAACTCGGCAATATACAACGATACGCTTTCATATATAGATATGTATGTCATGGGAAAAGAATTAACGCTTACGCAAATCAGCGACATGACCGACAAACTGAAAGAATACGGTTTAATTAAAGGAGGTACAGGCTTAGACGTAACCGACAGCACAATAATAAGAGTACATCAAACAACCGCTGCAAACATAGATTCCATTGACGCAAAAATAAATAATATGACTGCCGAGATGAGCCAAAATTTACGAGTCGGAATTATAGAAGATATTTATGAAAAAAACGAAAAACTTCTGACAAGCAAAAATGCCAGAATCGAATTTCTTGAAAACAAATTAATATCAATAAGCAAAGACAGCTTACCTTTGTATAATCTTAAAAACGAAATTGAAGTTCAATATCCTAAAATAATAAAATTTGCTTATGCAAACTCCATCGAACCGGATACACTCGGCGGATTTGATACAATACCTACATTCCTGATAAATTGGAATAAAAAAATATACAGAAGCGAAAGAAAAAAACAATCGAAAACACTTGCGAAATGGTTAAAAGTTCGCTTACACTTAGATACAGTAAGAGTTGTACAATATTAAATATCAGATATACAGATAATTTTACCACAGCCTTTTTCTCAAATACGTAAACAACATTAAAATAATCATAAGACCTTAAATCAATAATTTATGAAATATTTTTAATCTTAAAATTTCTTAATTATGAAAAAACTTTTTACTCTTATTATCGGAATACTGTTAATCACTACCGGTTATTCCCAAATAAACATTTGGGCAAACACACCGTTTGATTATCAATCATGGACAGGTGGAGGAAATTCTACTTACGGCTCCGATATGAGCATTGTAAGCGACAAAGTTGCATGGATGCTTTTCAATGACATAAAACAGGGAGGAGAAACTAATGAAACCGTAACATTATTGAAAGTCGCCCTCACTACTGACGGAGGTGCAACTTGGGAAACATTCAACGGTCCCGGCGATACAGGTTCCGGTTATTCCATGATACACGCAATAGACGACAAAAAGGCATGGATACCTGTTTTTAATACAGACAAAGGCTTGCATTACACCGAAGACGGAGGAAAATCATGGAACAAAGTTTCCGAAATATATACCGGCGAAAATTCATTTTGCAATGTAGTTTATTTCTGGGACGAAAAAAACGGATTTGCACAAGGCGACCCTCTCAATGATTTAGATAATTTTGAAATTTATTACACAACCGACGGCGGAACATCATGGACTCCCGTTTCCGGCGTATCGGCTACAGAAGTTAATGAAAACGGAACCGTAGGATTTTACGATGTTGCATTAGACGGTACTTTATACTGGACAACAACAAAAGGACGTGTTTTTATAACAACAGACAAAGGTGTTTCTTTCGATGTAAAAGAAACCGGATTAACCGACGAGATAAGTATAAAACCGGGAATTGTCGTAATAGATGAAAAAACAGCAATAGTATGTGCTTATAGCAAAGATAAAGACAAACACTCATACAAAATAACCGAAGATGCCGGCAATACATGGAAAGACTGGACTCCACTTGGAGCGGGTGAAACATTTGGAAGTTACGATTTTTGCAATGTTCCCGGAACAGATATATTAGTAAGTGTTTCTCCTATATTAGGAGACCCGGAACCTACTCCTTTCATATCATATTGCGAAAAAGGCAGAAGCGGTGAAGAATGGGATCGTTTTTATCAATGGACGACAGAGGGAGCACCGCAAGTTCTCTATGTGAAATTTGAAGAAAGAGACGGTAATTTAATCGGATATGCCACAACTTACAATTACGGAGGAACTTACAACGGACCGCAAGGGATTTTAAGATATTTCGGAACATTGCCTCCTCCCCAAGGTACAGATGTAAAAAACATACAAGGAATAAATGTTAATGTTTACCCGAATCCAACTTCCGGAATAATTAATATTCAAACAGTTGAGGAAATAAAAACAATTACTCTAACCGATATTTCAGGAAAAACCGTAAAAGAAATAAACAATCCTGAAAAAAATACTGTTTTAGATATTCAAAACTGCAATAAAGGTTTTTATATACTTTCTATAAAAACAACAGATAATAAAATTATAAATAAAAAAATCATATTGAAATAATGAGCCTACTCCAAAAAGTCGCATTGCGAGTAATTTACTAAAATTCCTAATAATTGCATACTGATTATAAGTCTGTTAAAAAACTCGCAGTGCGACTAATTACACTTTTTAGACTTCTCGGAGTGGACACTATAATAAATTCAACAAAAGAAACTCTTAAAAAAAATAGAAGTTAAAAGTTCCTGAATATTGGATAGCTACCAAGTTCTAAACCATTAACTTCTATTTTTTAAAATATATTCAATTATTCCGTAATTCATTTATTCAAAAATAATATGTTTACCGACAACGAATTAAAAAGATACAATCGTCATATAATTTTACCGGAAGTAGGTTTATCCGGACAAGAAAATTTAAAAAAATCTAAAGGTCTCGTAATCGGAGCCGGCGGACTCGGATGTCCTGTTTTACAATATCTTACCGCCGCAGGCATAGGCACAATAGGGATTTTAGAATTTGATACCGTAAGCGAAAGTAACTTGCAAAGACAAATTTTATACTCAACCGCAGATATCGGAAAGAAAAAAGTTCAAGTTGCACATCAAAAAATGTCGGAATTAAACCCGCATATTAAATTTCAAATTTATGATACAAAAATAACAAAAGAAAACGCACTTAAAATAATAGAAAACTATAAAATAATTGTCGATTGTACCGATAATTTCCCCACACGATATTTAATTAGCGATGCTTGTGTAATATTAAACAAAACACTGGTTTACGGAGCATTATACAAATTTGACGGTCAAGTTTCTGTTTTTAATTATAAAAACGGACCGACATATCGCTGTCTTTTCCCCGACCAACCCGCACAAAATGAAACTCCGAATTGTTCTCAAATAGGAGTTATCGGTGTACTTCCCGGAATTATCGGAACTCTTCAAGCAAACGAAGTAATAAAAATTTGCTTAGAAAAAGAACAAATTTTATCCGGAGTATTATTACAATTCAACGCACTTTCGATGCGTTTCGATAAAATAAATTTCAATAAAAACACCTCTGTTTCACCAATAGAAAAACTTGGGAACTACGAAGAAACTTGTACCACAGAACAGAAAGTAAACAATATTTCTCCGGAAGAACTAAAAAAACTCATCGACAACAAGCAAGACATTATTATATATGATACACGGCTTCCCGGAATATCCAATTTACACAACATAGGCGGAAAGCGACTTGATATAGAAAAAGTATTAGATAATAAAATTACTCTCTCAAAAGATAAAAAAACAATAATAGTATGCGATAGAGGAAACGACAGCTTATTAATTACAAAATACTTACAAATGAAATTAGGCTATACCAATATTTATAACCTTACCGGCGGAATGGAAAGTTGGATAAAAAAAGGATATTAAAAATAAGTAATACCGTAGAGACCAAGTTGCATCAGACTCCTTTCTAACAATACCATCAAAAAAAACACAATAAATCCAACCATGAAAAACACAAAAACTCTATACAACGCCCTCGAAAATCGCATTCTTATTCTTGACGGAGCAATGGGAACGATGATACAACAATACAAACTTACAGAAAAAGATTTCAGAGGAAATTGTTTTATCGACAGCGAATTTGAACAAAAAGGAAACAATGATTTATTGTCAATAACACAGCCGAAAATCATTAGTGAAATTCACCGAAAATACCTTGAAGCCGGTGCTGATATTATTGAAACAAACACTTTCAATTCAAACTCAATTTCCATGCAGGACTACGGCATGGAAGATTTAGTTTACGAACTCAATTTTGCTTCTGCCGAAATTGCACGAGAAATTGCCGACAAATACACAGAAAAAACACCAAAAAAACCTCGTTTTGTCGCAGGCTCTATCGGTCCGACAAATAAAACCGCTTCAATGTCGCCCGATGTTGAAAATCCCGGTTACAGAGTGGTGAGTTTTGATGATTTTGTAAAATCTTACACCGTACAAATCAATGGTTTACTCGCCGGAGGTGTGGATATTATTCTTATAGAAACAATTTTTGATACTCTAAATGCAAAAGCCGCTTTATATGCTGTGCAAAAAATTGCAGAAGAAAGAAACATCAAAATTCCTGTTATGATTTCCGGAACTGTTGCCGATAAAAGCGGTCGCACACTTTCCGGACAGAAAATCGATGCTTTTGTAAATTCACTTTCACATATCGACTTACTTTCAATCGGTTTGAATTGCTCGTTCGGTGCAAAAGATATGCTTCCGCATATTATAGAACTCGGACAAAAAACAAATTTCAAAATAAGTGCGTATCCAAATGCAGGAATGCCCAATCGTTTCGGCGAATACGACCAAACTCCGGAAATAATGGCGGAACGAATTTCCGAAATGATTACCGGAAATCACGTAAATATTATAGGTGGCTGTTGCGGAACGTCGCCGGAACACATAAAAGCCATTTCCAAACTTGCAGAAAACGCTCATATACACGAAATTCCAAAAATAAAGCCTGTTACAAAAATTTGCGGACTTGAAACTCTTGAAATATCGGCAAAAAATAATTTTATAAATATCGGAGAACGCACAAATGTTGCCGGCTCTCGAAAATTTGCTCGTCTGATAAGAGAAAAAAAATACGAGGAAGCCCTCAGCGTTGCACGAGAACAGGTCGAAAACGGTGCTCAAATTATAGATGTCTGCATGGACGATGCCATGCTCGATGCCGAAAAAGAAATGACAAATTTTCTGAACTTGCTTGTCTCCGAACCGGATATTGCACGAGTTCCGATAATGTTGGACAGCTCGAAAAAAAATGTAATTCTTGCCGGACTTAAATGTCTGCAAGGCAAAACAATAGTAAATTCTATCAGTTTAAAAGAAGGTGAAAAAGAATTTATCGAATTTGCCGGAGAAATTAAAAAATACGGTGCGGCAGTTGTTGTTATGGCTTTTGATGAAAAAGGACAAGCCTCCGACTACAAATCAAAAATAAAAATTTGTGAAAGAGCCTATAAAATACTTGTCAATAAACTGAATTACAAACCGGAAGACATAATTTTCGACCCGAATATCCTTACAATAGCAACAGGAATTGAAGAGCATAATAATTATGCAATAGATTTTATAAATACGATAAAATGGATAAAGAAAAATTTGCCTCATGCCAAAATCAGCGGAGGAATAAGCAATTTATCGTTTTCATTTCGGGGAAATAATACCATACGAGAAGCCATGCACTCAATTTTTCTGTATCATGCAATAAAAGCAGGACTCGATATGGGAATAGTAAACGCCGGTATGCTTCAAATTTACGATGAAATTCCCGGCGAATTATTGAAACTTTGTACTGATGTAATCTTCAACAAACACCCGCAAGCCACCGAAAAACTGATAAATTTTGCAAGTAAACAAACAAATACTTTCAAAAATAAAAACCAAGAAGAAGAATGGCGTACTTTGCCTGTAAATGAACGACTTACACACGCTTTAATAAGAGGACTTACCGAACATATTGAAGAAGATACGGAAGAAGCTCGCAAAAATTACGATTATGCCTTGCAAGTTATCGAGCAACCGCTGATGGACGGCATGAATAAAGTCGGGAAACTTTTCGGTTCGGGAAAAATGTTTCTTCCGCAAGTTGTTAAAAGTGCGAGAGTTATGAAAAAAGCAGTTGCCGTACTCCTACCCTATATCGAAGCTGAAAAACAAGCCGGCACATCGTCTTCGGCAGGAAAAATATTACTTGCAACCGTAAAAGGTGATGTTCACGACATCGGAAAAAATATAGTTTCAGTAATTCTATCTTGCAATAATTTTGATATTATTGATTTAGGCGTTATGGTTTCTTCCGAAAAAATTTTGGAAGCCGCTCAAAAAGAACAAGTTGATATTATAGGATTAAGCGGACTGATAACTCCATCGCTTGAAGAAATGGTATCAATTGCATCGCAAATGCAGGAAAAAAACATGAATATTCCATTATTGATAGGCGGTGCAACTACTTCCAAAATTCATACAGCAGTAAAAATAGATACTGTGTATAAAGGTGGCGTGGTTCACGTTCTTGATGCGTCTCGAAGCGTTGCGGTTGCTAAAAATCTTATGGATAAAAACAGAAAAACAGAATATCAAAATAAATTTAAAGAAGAATATCAAAAAATAAGAAAAAAACATCTGCAAGCCGATAAAAAGAAATATATTTCTTTCAGTAAAGCAAACGAAAATAAATTTATTTTTAATGAAAAAAAAGCCGATATTCATAAACCGATATTCACCGGAATAAAAACAATTAAAAATTTCTCTTTAAGCGAATTAGAAAAGTTTTTCGATTGGACTTTCTTCTTTCGAGCATGGGGATTAACCGGTCGCTATCCGGATATTTTATCTCATAAAGAAAAAGATAAGCAAGCAAAACAATTACTCGATGATGCACAAATAATGCTCAATAAAATCATTTCCGAAAATTGGCTTCAAGCCGATGCGCTTATTGCTTTTTACAAAGCAAATTCCGAAAATAATTCTATAAATATTTATGATGACAATAATAATCTATTAACAAAATTTCATTTCTTGCGACAGCAAAAAGAAAAATCCAAACAAAGTAAATATAAGCAACATTTATGCTTGTCGGACTATATCGCTCCGAAAAAAACGGGAACGGACGACTATATAGGAGCTTTTGCCCTGACAACCGGAAACGGTGTCGCCGAAAAAGTAAAAGAATTTGAAAAAGCCGGCAACGATTACGATGCTATCATGCTAAAAGCTCTTGCCGACCGCTTTGCAGAAGCCTTTGCGGAAAAATTACACTTGGAAGTCCGCCGAAAATATTGGGCTTATGCTCCGAACGAAAATTTAAAACTTAAAGAGCTTTTTCAATCCCGAAACAGAGGAATACGACCGGCTTTCGGCTACCCTGCCTGTCCGGAACATTCCGAAAAACAAACACTTTGGGAACTTCTGAAACCAGAAGAAAAAATAAACATCAAATTAACCGAAAATTTCTCGATGTACCCAGCCGCATCGGTAAGCGGTTTGTGTTTTGCTCACCCGGAAGCAATTTATTTCGATGTCGGTAAAATTTCGGAAGAACAAATAAAAGATTATGCAAAAAGAAAAAATATTAGCATTGAAGAAACTAAAAAATTATTGTCGGAGAATCAATTTTAAAAAGTTTTTCGTATTTTCGCCGTAATAAACAAAATAACTTCAAAGTAGAAAAACAATAACAAAATTACATATATGTATAATTTAAAAGAACTTACAAAAATCATTGAAAAAGAAATTTCAAATTTAGAATTTTCTCAAAAACCGGACGGACTTTATCAACCTATAAAATATATTTTGTTGATAGGCGGAAAAAAAATACGACCGGTTTTGTTGCTTATGGGATATAATCTTTTTTGTGATGACATTCAAAAGGCTTACAAACAAGCAGTTGCTTATGAAGTTTTTCATAATTTTACACTTATGCACGATGATGTTATGGATAATTCCGAACTCCGTAGAGGTGCAAAAACGGTACATTCAAAATGGAACGTAAATACTGCCATTCTTTCCGGAGATGCTATGCTGATAAAGGCTTACGATATGATTATCGACTGTGAAAAAGAACTTATGCCAAAAGTTTTCGGTGTTTTTTCAACAGTCGCAAGAGAGGTTTGCGAAGGTCAGCAATTTGACATGAATTTTGAAACCCGAAAAGATGTAAGCGTAAACGAATATCTCGAAATGATAAGGTTAAAAACTGCCGTTCTAATTGCATCTTCGCTTAAAACAGGTGCAATTCTGGCGAAAGCTCCAGAAGAAGATATAAATTTACTTTATGAATTTGGTGAAAAAATCGGACTTGCATTTCAACTTCAAGATGATTTGCTCGATGTTTACGGCGACACAAAAACTTTCGGAAAAAAAACAGGTGGAGATATTGTTGCACGAAAAAAAACTTTTTTGATGCTGTCGGCACTATCAAGCAATAATAAAAAAATAAGAGAGCGACTAAACTTATTACTTTATTTTCATAAAATTCCGAATAATGAACTTATCAAACAAGTTACTGAAATTTATGATGAATTAAAGCTCAAAGAAATTTCACAAAAACTTATAAATAAGTACTTTGAAGAAGCAATAAACGCATTAAAAAAAGTATCGGTTTCGGAAGAAAGAAAAACAGAACTTCTAAATATTGCAAAACTAATTATGAACAGAGATAAATAAAGATTAAAAATTTTATTCCGAACAATATTTTTGTATATATCTTAAAGCTCTTTTATCTCCAAGTTTTACAGCATTACTAAAATCAGGACAAGCTTTGTCTTGTTGATTAATATTAATATAATTTACACCTCGCAAATAAAAAGCAGAGGCATTTCTCGGTGCAATTTCTAATGCTTTGTTCAAATCGTTTATTGATTCTGTATATTTCCTTACAGCTTGTTCCGAAATTGCTCTGTTTATATAAGCTTCTGTAAAATCAGGCTTAATCTCTATAGCCATACTTATATCTTTAATAGCTTTATCATATTGTTTAAGCATATTTCTTGCAAGTCCTCTGTTTGAATATGCGGAATAATTTTCAGGGTCTCTATCTATAACATAATCAAAATCACTCAAAGCCTCGTTCGCTTTACCGGATTTTCCGAAAGCAACACCTCTGTTCACAAAATAAGATAAATTACTTTTATCAATTTCGATAGCTTGATTAAAATCTTTTATTGCCAAGTCTAACTTGCCAAGTCGCTCTAAACCAACACCTCTGTTATGATAACCTTCCGAAAAAAGAGGGTCGTATTTTAAGGAAATCGTAAAATCTTCGATAGCACTTTCTGCAAGTTTAAGGTCGTTGGTGATTTTAGCAATTTCTTGCTTTGAACTGCCTCTGTTGTAATAAGCATGAACATAATCCGGCTTTCCTTTTACGGCTTTGGTAAAATCTTTTATTGCTTCTTCTCTAATCTTTATTGATTTTTGTAACTCTTTGGCATCAACAGCTTTCGCCGCTTTTTTATCGAGCAAACTCCCCAGATTATTCCATGCTACAACAGCTTTTGGCGATTTTTCACAAGTATCTGTCCACAAAGTTTCACTACTTTGCCAAACTTTTGTTCTTTGGAAAGTCATAACTGCCATATATATCGTATAAACACCTATAACCCCGTAAATTACATTTGCTTGAGCTTTTTTATTTTCAATAATTAGAGATGCCGCCAAGCCGAAAATCGTATAAAATCCGATTGAAGAAATATAAGCGTATCTATCTGCGTGTAAAGCACTTCCAACCGGAATAAATTGAAGAAGCAAAATTATATTAATAATGAAAAAAGCCATCAAAAAAGCAAAAGCCGGATATTTTTTGAAAGAATAAATATATAAAGCACCGAAAATAACAGCCGGAATCAAGTAAAGATAGTAATAAGACGGCATCGTTTTATTTATAATATCCGGATAAGGATAAATTGCCGAAAGGTTTATCGGAACAGTAAGCTGAAACAAATAATTTGTAAACGCATAACCCGCAAAACCAAGCCGTTGTACAACATTATAATCATCTTCCGAAACTATTGCATTACCTGCTTTTTGAGCACTTACAGCAATGATACCGAAAATTACAGCCAAAGCAAGAAACGGTATTTTTTCAAGAATTACTTTTATATCCGTAAGTTTTCTTTTCCGGAAAATATCAATGGCGATAAGTGTTACGGCAAGCGAAACAGCCTGTCCCTTAGATAGTAATGACAAAATAAAAAGCAAAAGTGAAAAAGCATAAAATTTAATATCTTTATTTTCCGTATATTTCAGATATGAAATTAGTGAAGCAACAAAAAACAATGAATAAAGTACATCTTTACGTTCAGCAACCCAAGCAACAGACTCTACATGAAGCGTACTTACTCCGAAAAGCAAAGTACTTATTACGGCAACTTTAAAATTTTTGAACAGCAAATAAACAAACCAAAGAACAAGAAGAGTTATAAGCAGATGTAAAATAATATTCGTAAAATGAAACATAAACGGCTTAATATCACCGGCTTTCACTTTTCCTTTATGTTTTTTTTCATCTCTTTTCGTATATTCTCCTCCAAATTGATAATCAATAGTCAAAGAAAGCATCGCAAGCGGGTGATAATTACCCATGTAATATTCACTAAAAAGATTTTTAACTGTTTCTGTACTAAGCTCTTTAAGGTTTGGATTTTTTATTACATATTCATCATCGTCCCACGAAGTAAGCTCTCCGGTAAATGCCAAAGAATATGCAGCAAGGGTAATTATCAAAATCACAGCCGACCAACTAAAAATATTTTTTCGAGCGATTTTTTCTTCAATATTTTTAGATACAGCTCTCTGTTTCGGCTTCGTTTTGTCGATTCTTTTTTTTGTGTTTTGAACTTTATTTGATGTTTTTTTTTCTCTTTTCACTTTAAATTTAATTTATTGACAAAGAATTTATCCGGTTTGCTTTCACAAATAAGGTCTTCGACTTATCTAACGTAACAAAGCCACTCTCGTAACACGCTGACAGAGTGATTATTGCACAAGCGTGAATGCAAAAAAACTTATGTAAGAGTACTTACATATATAACAAATATACTTATTTTGAATTTTATTATCCTAAAAATATTTATTGTAATTTGTTCATTGTTCATTGTTTTTTTTTCGCCACCGGACTAAATTTGTTTATCCAAATATACCAAAGAATAACTATCGCTCCCCAAGCTGCATATTTAAAAACATCATGATTATTTATTCCTGTCTGCGAATCCGGGCAACAATCGTTAATAATTGCAAGTCCGGAAATTCTAAGTATATTTACAATTATCAAAATAACAAGTCCCATGGGTATATACCACAATTTATTTTTAATTTTGCCGGGAAACGCAATAATAAAACCTGCAAAAAATAACAAAAAATCACGTCCCATACAACCTCTGTTCAAAAAAACACCCCTTGCCGGAAGGTTACCTATTATTCTTACGGTTTTTCCAAAAGTTACAACTTCATAACCAAGTAAGTCTAAAAAAAATCTTGTTGTTTTAACTAAAAATTCGGCATAAATATTCAAAATATCAACATAAGCAGTATTTATTGTATTAAAAGTTCTTAAATAGTGATAAAAAACAAATAGGTCGAAATAAGAATAACTCCACGAAATATCATTCCGTAAATATGATTATTTTTTATCAGTGATAATAAATTCATTGTATATTCTGAAAATCGTTATTCTTTCGTTAAGAAATAGTACAAAAAGTAAGCTCGCCAACCTTCCGATTCAAAAAAATATGGTGAATTAAAGCAAACCGGTTTCTATTGATTATAAAGATGTTATCATTTTTAAAAAAGAATTTTATCAAAGTAAAAAGTTATAAGTACTCTCTTAAATTTTCCGCATAATTATTTAGCATTACAAATACAGTTTTACCCTGTTAAATAGGTCGAAGACCTTATCACTTTTTTGAGTAGATACCACAAAAATATATAAAATATCACTTGTAACGAAGAATTGTTATTTTAAATTAGTATATTTGCAATTATCAAAACAATAATAATCAAATAATTCCCAACCCTAAAGCAGATAATTTCATCTGTAAACAAATACTAATCAATAACATACTAAAAACTTTTACATATTAACAATACAATAAAAATGAAAACAAAAAATTACAATAAAAAAAATATAAGCAAACTTATACTCGAAATTCTTGGCGAAACACCTAAGAAACAATATAATTACAAACAAATTTCAAAGAAATTGCGAGTAGGCAACTCTCGAACACGACAACTTGTTATAGAAGTTCTTTACGAAATGGTTGAAAATAAGCAAATTGAAGAACTACAAAAAGGTAAATTCAGATATTTGCTTAAAGGTTCTTTCTTTGAAGGAATTGTAGATATGACAAAATCCGGTTCGGCTTACATTGTTTCGGAAGAACATCATACAGACGTGTTTGTACCTCGTCATAAATTGCTCAATGCACTTCACGGCGACACCGTAAAAATAAGACTTTGGGCTGCTCGCAAAAAACGAAAACCGGAAGGGGAAGTTCTCGAAATTATTAAACGAGCTAAAACAAAATTTGTAGGTATTCTTCAAGTTTCAAAAAAATATGCTTTTGTAGAAACTACCGATATGAGAATGCCTTACGATATTTTTATTCCTTCGGGAGAGCTATCCGGCGGAAAAAACGGACAAAAAGTAATTGCAGAAATTACGAATTGGGAGCATAATCAAAAAAATCCTTCGGGAAAAATAACAGAGGTATTAGGTAATATTGGTGAAAACAACACAGAAATGCACGCCATACTTGCAGAGTTTGATTTGCCTACAAAATTTCCCGGAAATTTAGAAAGTCAAGCAAAAAAAATAAATACAGGGATTACTCCGGAAGAAATTTCAAAACGAGAGGATTACAGGAATATTACAACTTTTACAATCGACCCGCATGATGCAAAAGATTTTGACGATGCACTCTCTATCAGAGAGTTAAAAGACGGAAATACCGAAGTCGGCGTTCATATTGCAGATGTTACTCACTATGTTAATTATTCATCTGAAATAGAAGAAGAAGCCTATAACAGAGCAACTTCCGTCTATCTTGTGGATAGAGTTATCCCCATGCTTCCGGAACATTTATCGAATTTTATTTGTTCGCTTCGTCCCGATGAAGAAAAATTATGCTACTCAGTGATTTTTGTATTAAACCAAAATGCAGATGTAATAAATTACAAAATTAAAAGAACTGTTATAAAATCCGACAGGCGTTTTACTTACGAAGAAGCTCAAGAAGTTATAGAAACAGGAACCGGTGATTTTTCAAAAGAAATTTTAAAATTAGATACTCTTGCAAAAGAACTTAACAAAAAACGTTTTCAATCCGGAGCAATTTCTTTCGACAGACAAGAAGTTCGTTTTAATTTGGACGATAACGGAAAACCTCTTGATGTATATTTCAAAGAAATGAAAGATTCCAATAAATTAATTGAAGAATTTATGCTTCTCGCAAACCGAAAAGTCGCAGAATTTGTTGGTGATAAAAATCATAATAAAAAAGAAAGAACCTTTGTTTACAGGGTACACGATGAACCAAATCCGGAGAAACTTTATAATTTTGCAAGTTTTATAAAACGTTTTGGATATAAACTTTCGATAGGCTCAAAGAAAAAAATATCTTCTTCTTTAAACCGACTTTTAAAAGATGTTCACGGCAAAAACGAACAAAATATGGTAGAACAACTTGCCGTTCGTTCGATGTCCAAAGCTGTTTACACAACAGAAAATATCGGTCATTACGGACTTGCTTTTGAATATTATACGCATTTTACTTCCCCTATACGAAGGTATCCGGACATGATGGTTCACAGGCTTTTAACTCGCTATCTGCACAAAGGGACTTCGGTAAACAAAAACGATTATGAGGAAAAATGCAAACACAGTTCGGATATGGAAAAAAAGGCGGCTTATGCCGAACGTGCATCTATAAAATATAAGCAAGTAGAATTTATGGAAAATAAACTCGGCAGTGTTTACGAAGGAATAATTTCCGGTGTTACGGACAGCGGCATTTATGTCGAAATTAAAGAAAATATGGTTGAAGGCAGAATTTCCATACGTGACATGGAAGATGATTTTTATATCTACGATGAAAAAAATTATATGCTCATCGGCAGACACTCAAAAAAACAATATAGACTTGGTGATAATATCAAAATTCAAATTGTAAGAGCAAATCTCGAAAAAAGACAGTTAGATTTTATGCTTGCAGATGAGTTTTAACAGACCTCCGTCTGTTTTAATATCTCTACTCGCTATATGTTTCATATACAGGTACTTATGTTTATATATAAATAACTGGGCACTGTAAACACAGACAAAACTTAAGTTCATGCGTTATAAGAATTTACAGTTCTACAAAAATTAGATTTTTACACGAATTAAGCTATTCGACTTAAAAGTAAAATGCTTATAAGTACTAATACAAAAGTTTTTCTACATCACACATTACATAACAGCCTGACTATTAAATCTTCACAAGTTCAGGAATATTTCAGCCTTTAATTCTTACCCATTTTAGAATTTCTTTATAATTTACTTTTTTTCCGTACATTAAAATTCCGGTTCTGTATATTTTTCCGGCAAGCCCAATCGTACCGATTACTGCAAATATTAATAATATACCGCTTAAAATCATTTCCCAAACCGATACCGCTTCAAGAGCAACACGAACAGGCATTATTATCGGAGAAGTGAATGGAATTATAGAAAACCAAAATGCGATTTGTCCGTCCGGCTGTTCGACTATCGTTTGAGCGGCGACAAAAGCAAGTATCAACGGAATTGTAACCGGCAATGTAAATTGTTGAGAGTCAGTTTCATTATCGACAGCCGAACCAATTGAAGCAAAAAGTGAAGCATAAAGTAAATATCCGAAAATAAAGAAAAATATAAACGAGCCGATAAGTGATAACCAATTCATATTGAAAACGGCTTGCAACATATCTCCGGCGGGCGAATTTACAAGAGTATTTCCATGAAACCCTTGTTCAAGCATAATTTCAGAAGTTTGTCCTGTTTGCATTGCCGAAGCAGGGTCGAAATCGAACCCGACAAAGAAAATTCCGATAATAATTCCGGTTAATATTCCCCAAAGGGCAAATTGAGTGAGTGCGACCAGTGCAATTCCGATAATTTTTCCGCTCATAAGCTCAAAAGGTTTTACTGAAGATACAATTATTTCGACTATACGGCTTGTCTTTTCTTCGATAACACTTCGCATTACCTGTGCTCCGTATATGAAAATGAACATATAAATAATTATTGCAAGTACAAATCCTACTGCCAAAGAAAGTTCGGACGAACCGGTTTCTTCCTTGCCTGTTTCAGTTATTTTTACTGTCTTTAAACTGATACTTTTGGTTGCCTCTCCGAGCATTTGGTCGGAAATTCCGAGTGCTTTTAAACGGCGAGAATTAAGCTCTTTTTCCAATACAGAACTAATATAAAGTTTAACATTCACGCTTGGTTGCTTTTCCGAAAACATTACAATTTGCTTATTTTCAGGATTTTTCGGTATCTGTAATAAAATATCGAACGGTAATTTGCTTAAATTTTCTTTATAGCTTTTAATTTCATCATTTTTAATAAATTCAAACTTAAATCTATCAGAATTTTTAATCGTTTCTTTAAAACTTCCGGAATTGTCGAATACTGCTATTTTTTTTTCTTCTTGGTCGTTGTAATTTGTCAATAATACCGGTGCGATTATTAAAGCCGCCATCAAAACAGGGGCTATTAGCGTCATCACCAAAAAAGATTTTTTCTTTACTTTGGACAAATATTCTCGCTGTATTATTATGCTTATTTTATTCATTTGTTGCTCGTTCAGGTTTGTTTTCCACAAGTTTAATAAATATATCGTCCATTGAAGGAATTAATTCGTTAAACGATATTATTTTTCCGTATTTAAGCATATCTGTTATAAGTCTGCTTGAAATTGCTCCATTTTTTAGTCGTACTTTTACATAAGTTTTTCCCAATTTTGATGTTATTTCGAGTATATCGTAATAAGCGTTTAAACTTGCTCCGAATTTGTTGAAATTTCCTTCAAAAACAATTTCATAAATTTCGGTTTTATATTGTTTTTTTATTTCGGATATTGTTCCGTCCAATATTTTTTCCGATTTATTTATTAATGCGGCTCTGTCGCAAATTTGTTCTACGGAAGCCATATTATGTGTAGAAAATATTATTGAAGCTCCTTTGTTCTTTAGTTCGAGAATTTCTTTTTTTATAAGATTTTGATTAACAGGGTCGAAACCGCTGAATGGTTCGTCGAATATCAAAATTTCGGGTTCGTGCAATACTGTTGTAATGAATTGGACTTTTTGCTGCATTCCTTTGGAAAGTTCTTCAACTTTTTTATCCCACCACATTAAAATATCAAATTTATCGAACCAATATTTCAGTTTAATTTTCGCATCGTTTTTGCTCATTCCTTTCAAACGTGCAAAATAAATTGATTGTTCTCCGACTTTCATTTTTTTGTACAAACCTCTTTCTTCCGGCAAATATCCGATTTTTTTTATATAATCTTGTTTAAATTCTTTCCCTGAAAATAATATTTTTCCTTCGTCCGGTTTTGTAATTCCTGTTATGATTCTTATTAATGTTGTCTTTCCCGCTCCGTTCGGTCCGAGTAAACCAAACACCTCTCCTTCGTTCAGCTTTATACTGACTCCGGAAAGTGCTTTATGATTGTCGAAATTTTTGTGTATATCTACTGCTTCTAATAAGGTCATTTATAAAATTTAATTTTAAGGTCTTCGACCTTTTTAATGGGACAAAGTCGTATTTATAAGAACTTAATAAACATACTGTTATATAAAAAATGAGTATATGCTCAATATAGTATGGTAAAACTTTGCCAAAGTTCTTTTTAACAAATGTTAATGTCTTGATAATCAAGATAAACTAATTTACTTAACTTTGGCAAAGTTGAATTTTACCATAGTTTTTTGAGTAGATACAAAAATGATATGTAAAAACTTTTGTTTTGGCACTTAAAAACACAATCCAAAATTTACAAATGTAACGTTTCTACTACAAAATTCATTATATTAGCTACAAAAAGAATACTTATTTTCCTAATAACCAAAACTTTAACGAATATTAAGGCATTGTTAAAAATTAATACCTAAAACCACTTTTTAATATTGCTTACGCACTTGTATAAACTTTTATTAATTAGCAAGTTATGGTTAAATAAATAGATAAAAACTTTTGTTTAGGTACTTACATATCTTCTTCTGATTTATTACTGAGGTCTGACAATATCGTTTTTACGTCAAAAAATGTATAAAGAAAATAAAATGCAAGAACTGAAACTGCGAAAGGTTTTATATTTTGCTTATCTAAATAAGCATAAATACCGATACAAGCACTGTACAGAAACAACTTTAATATAACTGTAAGCATAAAATCAGCAGAAAAACGAGCCGGACGTTTTTTAGCGGCTTTAAGTAATATCGAATGAACTATTATTGAAATTGAAATGAAAAGTATGAAGAGGTAAGGAAAGCCGATAAAATAAAATTCTTTAAGTATAGTGGCAAAAAGCCCTCCGGATACAAGCATTAAAATAAAAGAAAAAATAATTATTTTAATAATAAATTTTTTAAGTTTTTTATCCATTTGTTTTTTATGAACCTCGAACTAACCTACATAACAAAACAGTACACACAACATTCTTATTTACAACAAAATAAAAACTTTATTTAAAGTATTTATTTATCAAATAAGACTTTTAATTATCACATAAATTGCAAGAGAAACCGATAATAAAGACAATACCAACGTTGCAAGAGGAAATTCCAAACTTGTCCAAAGTCTATCTATTTCACGTCCTCCGAAAACTCCCGCCAAAATAATTGCAGACATTTTAAATGCTATATTTGTATATTTAGCGTATTCGGAAAATTTATTTTTTTGTTTCTTCTTTTTTTGCATTCGTATCATTACCCATATTGCAAGTTCCCGTAAAAACAGCTCCCGGTTCTATTGATATTTTTTTTGTAATAATATCTCCGATAATTGTTGCAGAAGAAACAAGCGAGAGTAATTCTTTAACATCTATTTTGCCGGAAATTTTACCTGATATATCTAAATTTGAACAAGTTACATTACCTTCAATATAGCCGGTAGGTCCGACAATCAATTTTTCGGTAACCTTAATATTTCCTTTTAATGTTCCGTCAATTCTATAATTGCCTTCTGATTTTATTTCTCCAACAATACTTGTTCCATTAGCAATTGTGCTTACATTGTTGGAGCTTGGTGAAATATTATTCTTAGCCATTTTTTGAGTTTCTTTATTTTTATTCTTTGAAGAAAACATATTTACGGTTTTTTAATTTCAAATGTTTCCATAAACTTATTCGTATAATTTCCTTCTGCAAATTGTTTATTTTCCATCAATTGTTCGTGAAATGGAATTGTTGTATTTATTCCTTCGATAACAAACTCACTTAAAGCACGTTTCATCTTAGTAATAGCTTCGGTTCTCGTTCGTGCAGATACTATAAGTTTTGCAATCATGGAATCATAATTCGGTGGAATTGAATAACTTGCATACACATGAGTATCAACTCGGACTCCTTGTCCACCGGGAATATGAAGTACTTTTATTTTTCCGGGAGAGGGTCTGAAATCCTTAAATGGGTCTTCTGCATTTATTCTGCATTCGATAGCATGAACTTGCGGAAAATAATCTTGCCCTATAATTTCAATACCGGCGGCAACTTTTATTTGTTCTTTTATAAGGTCATATCCTATAACCTCCTCTGTTACAGGGTGTTCAACTTGAATACGTGTATTCATTTCCATGAAATAGTATTTTCTGTCCTCATCCACAAGAAATTCGATAGTTCCCACACCTTCGTACCCTATTGATTTTGATGCCCTTACCGCAGCATTACCCATTTCAATTCTGAGTTCTTCTGTCATGTAAGGAGATGGGCTTTCTTCTACTAATTTTTGATGTCGTCTTTGTACCGAGCAATCTCTTTCAGATAAATGACAAGCTTTTCCGTGTTGGTCTCCTATTATTTGTATTTCTATATGACGAGGATTTTCCAAGAATTTTTCCAGATACATTCCTGCGTTTCCAAAGGCTGCTTGTGATTCTTGTCTTGCTGAATCCCACATTTCTTGAAACTGTTCGGGATTTCTTATTATTCTCATTCCTTTTCCGCCACCACCGGCAGTTGCTTTTATTATAATCGGATAACCAATTTTTTCGGCAACTTCCAAACCATGTTCAACACTGTCCAAAAGTCCTTCCGAACCGGGAATTGTAGGAACATTTGCTTCACGCATTGTTTTTTTTGCGGTTACCTTATCACCCATTTTGTCAATCATATCTCCGGTAGGACCGATAAATTTTATATTATGGTCAGCACAAACACGTGCAAATTTTGCATTTTCGGCAAGGAAACCGTAACCGGGGTGTATTGCATCTGCATTTGTAATTTCCGCAACAGAAATAATCGCTGACATATTAAGATATGATTGATTGCTCGGCGGAGGTCCGATACAAACAGCCTCATCAGCAAAACGAACATGAAGACTATCCTTATCTGCTGTCGAATATACAGCAACGGTTTTTATCCCCATTTCTTTACAAGTTCGTATTATTCTAAGGGCTATTTCTCCTCTATTCGCTATAAGTATTTTTTTAAACATACAAAAGAATTAAGGTCTTTGTCCTATTTCCAGAGCAAAACCATATTTGTAAATATCTTTATCAGATATAAATAAAATAATAAATCCTCAATCAACAATCGATTACGGTTCAACGAGGAACAATGGTTGTTCAAATTCTACCGGAGTTCCATCTTCTACAAGAACTTTTACGATTTTACCACTAACTTCGGCTTCGATTTCATTAAAAAGTTTCATAGCCTCAACAATACAAACAACGCTGTCAGCTTTAACAACATCACCCACATTAACATATTCCTGTTTGTCCGGAGAAGGTTTTCTGTAAAAAGTTCCGACTATAGGAGATTTTATTTCAAGATAATTAGATGTATCTTCTTTATTTTCTTCCTTTTTTTCAACAGGAGCCTGTCCGGCAGGAACTTGTTGCACAGGTTGCATTTGCTGTACCGGAGTTGTTGCCGTAAAAGAAGGTACCGGGATTTGTTGAATAATAGTTTCGGTATGCTTAGCTCCCTTGCCTTCAGGATATACTTTGATACTTAATTTTATTTCTTCGGTTTTTATATCAACCTCCGAAATTCCCGACTTTGCTACTGATTTAATAAAATCTTTAAGTTCTTGATAGTCCATTATCGCTTTTTTTAATTGTTTTTATTTCTAAATACTTACGTAAGGTCTTCGACCCTTTTAATGAGGTAAAACTGTATGTACGAGACCGGTATATATAAAATTTCTCGTAATCAGACCCTGAGTGTTTGAAGTAAAAAACTGTAAATAAGATATTTCGGTTTATTAATTCTTGTTAAATTAAACCTTTAGGGTCTTTTTATGCTGATAATATGATTATTAAAAAAACGTCTGCTACTTATCCGTTATAAGCCCACTTAACATATATTGCTCCCCATGTAAATCCGGCTCCGAATGTAGAAAATATCAAATTATCTCCTTTTTTAAGTTTATTTTCCCATTCCCATATCAACAAAGGTAAAGTTCCGGCGGTAGTGTTGCCGAACTTTTGAATATTTATCATTACTTTTTCTTTGGGAAGTTCCATTCTGTTGGCAGTTGCATCAATTATTCTCAAATTTGCCTGATGAGGAACCAGCCAATCTATACTTTCATTGGTAAGACCGTGTTTTTTCATCATTTCAACGGAAACGCCTGCCATACCAACAACTGCACTTTTAAAAACCTGTCGTCCTTCTTGGTAAATATAATGTTCTCGTGCCTCTACTGTTTCGTGAGAGGCTGGTTTTACAGAACCTCCGGCTTTTTGATGTAGATGTTTTCTGCCGGCTCCGTCAGTATGCAGTATTTCGTCTATAATTCCAAAATCTTCGGAAGTCGGTTCAAGAAGAAACGCTCCGGCACCATCTCCGAAAATAGGACTTACGGAACGGTCAGTGTAATCTACGATAGACGACATTTTATCAGCTCCGACAACTACAACTTTCTTATACATACCTGATTGCACATATTTTGCTCCGGTAGCCATTCCAAACAAAAAACCGGAACAACCTGCGTTTACATCAAAACTGAAAGCATTTTTTATTCCGACCTTATCGCTTATGATATTTGCCGTTGCAGGAAATTGCATATCCGGAGTAACTGTACTGCAAATAAGTAAATCGACTTCTTCCGGCTTTGTATTTGTTTTTTCCAAAAGCTCGATAACGGCTTTTGCACCCAACTCAGAACTTCCAAGTTCTCCTTTTAAAATTCGTCTTTCTTTTATTCCTATTCTTGTCATTATCCACTCATCTGAGGTATCGACCATTGTGGATATTTCTTCATTTGTCAGGACATATTCCGGCACATAGCCACCTACTCCTGTAATTGCCGCATTAATTTTTCCCATTTTATATACCTTTCTTCTTGTATATCACAAAAAAATACACTTCTACCGGTTTTCCTCTCGATAAAAATTATAATTCAAAAAAAATAAGATAAAAAACTTGATGTATTAACATCTATAATTGCTCTTCCGTTTGTATTGCTTGCTGTCCTCTATAATAACCGCATTCTTTACAAACTCTGTGATACTGTGTTGTTGCCCCACAATTAGAACAAGTTGAAAGTTGTTTTCCTTCCGCTTTGTAATGTGTTCTTCTTTTATTTCTTCTTTGTTTTGAGATTTTTCTTTTAGGATGTGCCATTTTAAATATTTTATATTACTGTTAGTTTTTTAATTGTTTCAATATGTCCCATCTTGGGTCTGTTTTTTCGTTTGTTTCATTATATCCGGCAAGTATATCTATCATTTCACTGTTACACAACGAGACTCCGTTATCATCTTCTCCGTGTACTTTTTTATACGGAATACACAAAAGAATATAATCGTATAAATGTTTTGATAAATCAAGAATTTCTTCACTTCCCGAAATAATTATTTTTTGATCTGCATCTGACAAATCAGAATTTTCACTGCCGAACTCTACAAATAATTCCTCATTACAAGAAATTTCTAAGTCCATATAATTCAAACATCTATCACAAGGAACATTAAGTGTTCCTTTAATATCAAACTCTATTTTTATTTGTCTTGTATCTTTATATATTAAAAGATTTGCTGTTAAATTTGCATCTTTTATTTCCGTTTCAGAATAATTTTCAAAAAGACTTTTTTTAATTGATATTTGTCTTTCTTGCTGACCTAATTCTAAGCTACTCAACAATATAGAGTATTTATCCATAATTTTTTTCTTCTTTTCAAAAGACTTAAAACAGTTTGCAAAGTTAAATATTTATTTTAAATAAAAAATTTACTTTAAATCAATTTCTTATAGAACTACATATAATACTATAAATCAAAACAATACACTATATTGTTTTTTTAAGAATTATTCTAAAACAAGTTCCTTTATTTATTTCCGAATATTTTACGAATATTTTACCTTGATGATAGGTTTCTATAATTCTTTTTACAAGTGAAAGTCCCAGTCCCCAACCTCGTTTTTTTGTGGTAAAACCCGGTTTAAAAACTGTCTTAAATTTTGATTTTGAAATTCCCTTTCCTGTATCTGTAACATCTATTATTAATTTTTCATTTTTTTCAAAAGA